>JANMVA010000013.1:0-2322 GCA_031392195.1 Saprospiraceae bacterium
TCATTGATTATTGATGCAAATCCCGAATTGCTCAATGTTAACGCTTTAGGAAATGTGGATGAAATTGGTGACCGTTTGCAGATTTCCAACAATGCGAAGATCACCGAGGTTAGTGTTTTTGATGATCTGGAATATTTGGGTAATGATGTGATGATCCAATACAACGCTTCACTCCTGGCCTTACCACTTCTATATTCACTTGATTCCATATTTGGTAATGTTATCATCGAAGGAAATGATTCGCTTACATCAGTGAAAGGGCTCGATTCCATTAGATGGATAACATACGGTTTGCAAATAACCAATAATCATAAACTGGCCAGCCTGGAAGGGCTTCAAAACCTTCATTCAATAGGTGACGGAATATTAGGGGCCGGATTAGAAATAAATAATAATGATCTCTTAACTAATTTTAGCGGATTCGGTCCATTGGAATATGTTGGCTCATACATCATCATTCAAGACAATGACGCTCTTGTATCCCTGTCTGAATTCATTTCATTCGATACGATACGCACGAATTTCCATCTGTGGAATAATCCAAATCTTACTGATATATCTGCTCTTCAACATGTGCGGCACATTGATGGCAGTGCCTGGCTACTTTATAATACCTCCTTACCGGATCTAAGTGGATTAAATGGATTAAATACTATTGGAGGTGATTTATTTCTCCTGGCGAATGATCATCTTGAATCGCTTCAAGGATTAGAAAATCTGCATACTATTGGCAACCACTTCGGAATAACACGCCATCTGAATCTTCATGATTTCACCGGTCTCAATTCTTTAACTACCATACAAGGAGATCTTCGCATTTCACTGAATGACAGTTTGAATAATTTACACGGCCTTATACATCTGAGGGAAATGGATCAAGGTCAAATCTTAATTACATCTAACCCTTTTCTTCATTCACTTTCCGGTCTGAATAATGTAGACCCAACTACTTTCTCTTATTTGCAATTGGATAGCTCATCGGTTCTTTCTGATTGTGCAATTGAAAGTATTTGTCAATATCTGGCAATGGGTGGTGTATCGCTAATTGAAGTAAATGCAACCGGTTGCAATTCAGCGGACGAAGTGATCGCTGCGTGCCTGGTCGATGTGAGTGATATCGATGAGCGCGACATAATTCTTTCTCCAAATCCCGCAAATAATTATATCACCATCCGTGGGATAGATCTGGAAGAAGCTAAAGTTCAATTTATTGATTTGCTGGGAAGAAAACGTGATGAATGGAGCCAGAATGGGATGATGTTAGACATCAGCCGTTTTTCTCCAGGCATTTATTATTTATTGGTCAGCATGGAGCAAAAGCAATTTGTTTTGCCTGTCATCAAAAAGTAATTGGAGACCGGATTATCAGTTTATGCTTAATACAGTTATTCATTTACAATTGTGGTCAATGTCCTATGCATTGTCAGATATAATAATATGAGGAATAATCATAACTGATCATTCCTCATAAAATTTAAGTACGGTTAAATAAAAAAAGCCACAAATAGAAGTATCCAAACTCCCCATCCAAGTAATGACCATTTCCATGCCTTTTTATCCTTGAAGGCTAAAATGACAATTAAAAATCCGATCAATCCAAGTAATAAACCTAAGATAAAGGCGCCGATATTGAAGGAGCCATCGGCTTTAGCGGCAGGTTCTTTAGCCGAAGAATCGAGTGCTAAGTTCCCCTTTTTTAACTCACGTTTAAGTTGCCCTTTTACTAAACCAAAAACGATTCGGTTTTTGAGCGTGAGTTTCTGACCTGTAATCTGTCCAAATTCTTTAGCATTCATTGATAACACATCACTCACAGAAAAAGGACTATAAATATTCTCTGTTAATGACTTATCTGAATTTGAAGAATCCAGGTTTACTGATGCTGCTTTAAATGGCAAAAGAATAATTAGGAAAATGAAGAAAAAATTAATAGAAGGTTTCATAAAAAGAATGTTTTGATTAGACTAAAGCTATAACCTTATTATTAACCATTTCTCTAAATGGAAAAATATGGTTTCCCATTACATTGAAAAACTTACACATTAAAGAAAAGTCTAATGTTTTCAACAACTCACCTTTGTGCAACTTTCTTTTTTCATATTATGGGCATGGGCATGTTAAAATGGAAAATCTATAATCGGCAGTTTGAAATTAGCTTTTGGCATTGTGGAAGCATTACTGAAATCCTGATTTTAAAAGCTAAGGAGATTAAGAACACCTTAACCTTTCGATAAGACAAACCTTATAATTTATTGATTTACTGATTATTCTGAATAATCCCGTATATTTGCAGTCTTATATGTTATTCCTCCTCAGTCACTG
>JANMVA010000163.1:0-8130 GCA_031392195.1 Saprospiraceae bacterium
GCTGAGGCAGAGAAGCAACAAACGAAGATTGAGCTTATCGAGAATAAACAGAAAGCAACAGAGTCAAGACTTCAGAGCTTGCGATTGCAGATGAATCCCCATTTTCTTTTCAATGCGCTCAATTCCATTCAACAGATGATCCTCGCCAATGAGGAGATGGTAGCGACCCGATATTTGTCGAGGTTTTCAAAACTGCTCCGATCTATTCTGATCCATAGTGACAAAGAGACGATCTCATTGAAAGAAGAATTGGATATCCTGAAGCTCTATGTGGAGCTCGAATCGGTTCGATTTAAAGATGCATTTTCCTATGAGATCGATTGTGATGATGAAATAGATGCTGATGAGGTCAAAATACCAACGCTGCTCATTCAGCCATTTGTAGAAAATGCGATCTGGCATGGATTGATGCACAAAGAGGGGATGCGGAATCTGAGAATAGAGTTTGCAGATAAAGGAGACTTTGTGCAATGCGTGATCGAGGATAATGGTATCGGTCGTCAGAAGGCAATGGAAATGAAATTATCAACAGGTCAGGATAAAAAACATACAAGTAAAGGGATCCAGGTATCGCTCGAACGGTTGAAGGCCATTCAGAAAAAAGGTGGTGCGCAGGGATCGATGCAGATCATTGATTTAAAAGACAGTACAGGAAATGCCCTGGGCACCCGCATTGAAATAAATCTTCCAATTCAAAATTAAACAGACATGCTAAAGGTTTTACTGATAGATGATGAACAAAGGGCAACTGATGCATTGCGGCTGATGATCATCAAGACCATCCCGGAGATTACGGATGTGATGGTGTGCAATGACGCACGGGAAGCTGCGGAAAAAATTCACCAGTTCCAGCCGGGCCTTGTCTTTCTCGACATCCAGATGCCGCACCTGAATGGATTTGAATTGCTCGAAAAGATCCCCAACAAGAATTTCAAGATCATTTTTACAACGGCGTATAATGAGTATGCCATTCAGGCCATCCGTTATAGCGCATTCGATTACTTGCTCAAACCTGTGGACATGGAAGAGTTGCAGGCAGCCGTGCATCGTTTTGTCGAAGGGCAGGAAGATTACAAGCAGCAATATGATCTCCTGAAGAATATCATGCACAATATGGCTGCGCCTTCGCCTGAAGATTTCAGATTAGCCTTGCCGACCAAGGACGGTGTTCATTTTTTACAGCCTCATGATATTGTGCGCTGTGAGGCATTGAGCAATTACACGAAATTTTATACCACCTCAGGGAAAAGCTACCTGATTGCCAAAACACTCGGCGAATATGATGCTTTGTTAACACCGCAGAACTTTCTGCGCACACACAAAAGTCATCTGGTCAATAAGAAATATATTTCGTTTATCGATCATGATGGGTTTGCTGTGTTGAGGGACAATTCGAAGGTGGAGGTGAGTAGACGAAGGAAAGAGGAAGTTATGGCTGCACTTCGGTGAACGGTAGCTTCGACAAGATTTTCAAATGTCAGAACCATTCAATCTCAATGAATGTGAAAGTAGAGTATGATTAAACGTCCCACGCTCAGCTACCTTTGTTTCAACATTTGTTAAGGTTGTATCTGCTACGAATTAATAGGTGGCTGAGCGTAGTTAGATAGGCAATCACATTTTCGAAACTTGAACCATATTGTATCAAACTCTTGCCTGATAAACTTGTCGAAGCCACAGGCCGCGATTCATTAGTTATATCAACGGAACGCGGATTATAAACTCCCCTTCCGTTTCCTCAACGATAAAAGGCAATCCGGACAGATATTTATATAATGATTGCAAGCTCTCCAGGCCTTTGCGGTTGCTGGTTTCCACATATGTTTTTCGCTGGAGATTATTGGAGACGTGCAGGTATTGATCATCAGCGGTGATCGTGATGACGAGTGGGTTGGACTCATCGATGATGTTGTGTTTCTGGGCGTTTTCAATCAGGATCTGAAAGGTGACAGGTACAATTTTCTTTTCCAAAAGATGATCAGGTATTTGAATATTGACCTGCAATCGCGATTCAAACCTCGTTTTCAATAATGAGATATAATGATTGACAAAATCAATCTCTGATCTCAGGGTGACTAATTGCGTCTCTTTATTGGTAAGTAAATATCTGTACACTGCACTGAGCTGTTCGAGAAAGTCAGAGGCCAGTTCTTTATTTGCATAAATCAGGCTGTTGAGTGAAGTCAGACTGTTGAAAAGAAAGTGGGGGTTAAACTGGTTGATCAGGTTTTGATATTGAATTTCTGTTTTATCTTTTTCAAGACGTGTGGCTTGCAGATGCAACCGGTGCACATTTCGCGTCTGGCGTAACCGGTAGGAGTATGCTCCATAAATGATAGCAGCCATCAGCAGGATGATCAGAATTGCAAACCACGCCGTTTTATAATATAGAGTTCCGACATGGATCCTGATCTTCTTTTGTGGCACATCCCAATTGGATGGGTCAGTTGTTGCTTTATAGTGGAATGTGTAATCACCACCCGACAAATTCGTATAGGTGACATTGCGGTCTTTTGAATAGACCCACTCCGAATTGAAAGGCTCCAGTTTGTAGGCGTACATCAGTTTATCCGGATTGTCAAAGTTCAATCCTGTCAGTTCGATGTTGAAAAAATTTTCATTGGGTCTGAAGTTGACTACTTGTATTTCTTCCGGGTTGGTGGAGAGTGGAAAGTGTTTGTTGAACACCTTGATACCTGAAATATAAATAGGTGGTACAGGCAATTGTTTTTGTTGAACTTCATCCGGATTGAACAGAATAAATCCCCGATATGTAGGATAGATTAATTTCCCATCGCGGGTCGTGGCTGCAACCTGGTCATTAAATTCAATCGTCGGCAATCCATCGCTCAGATCAAAATTGCGGAAGAACTGACGATTTGCATCTAATACACTCAATCCTTTACCGGTTGCAATCCACAAGCGATCAGCATGATCGATTCTGAGTGCAGAGGTTTTATTGGAAGGGAGTCCGTCATCCGTTGTATACAACCGGAATGAATCCGTTTTGGTATCGAGACTGTTTAAGCCGTCACGCGTAGAGATCCAAATGATGCCTTTACTGTCTTCGATTACGGAGGTGACAAAATTATTGCAAAGGGAATTCTGATTTTTTTCGTCGTGCAGATATCGCTTGCTGATTTTTTGTTGAGGGTGATAATACAGCAGTCCGCCATCATAAAATCCAATCCAGATTCCTTGCTTTGAGTCTTCAAAGAGGTTGCGTACATTTTGACGTAATAATGGCCTGGTTATAAATGATTCGTTTACATCTTTGAATAGGCCAGTCTGCGGTTGATAAAGCTGAAGGCCGCCAGGACCACCTACATACAACTGTCCCGCATAATCGACTAACAATGTCCATATGAATCCACTTTTTAAGGAGTCCAGCGAGTTGTATTTCGTAAACTCATTCGTCAATGGATCAAATTGGTTAAGTCCATTTCCGGTTCCAATCCAGATATGACCAAGATGGTCTTCTGCAAATGAACGGATCGTGTTGAAGGAGATTAATGTTGGATTGTTTTTATCGTTAAAGTAATTCGTATAAGTTAATGTCGAAGTATCTAAGACGGATATTCCTTTTGAGGTTCCAAACCAGAGTTGCCCATGACTGTCTTCCATTGCTGCGCGGCTCCAGTCATGAAGCAGCGAAGGTTGTATAGCAGATTCCGGTTGAAAGGTGGTGAAGATATTTTTTCCCGGCTGAAACCTGTCGACACCATATCCTTCTGAACCGGCCCAGATCAATCCGGATCGGTCCTGGTACAAGCTGATAATACTCGTGCCTGCAATGCTTGACTTCAGTAGCGGATCATTTTGATAATGATGAAAAGCATCTTTTGCGGGAAGGTACATGCTGAGGCTGGATGTAAATCCACCAATCCAAACATGACCATCGCGGTCGGTGAACATGGAAAGCGTCCTGTTTTCTGACCATCCACGACGCTGGTCAGTCAGATCATCGTAGTACTTAATTGAATTTGATTCCGGATTCCAACATGCAATAATGGTGTGAACAAATCCACATCCTAACCAGATCTTTCCTGATTTATCTTTTGTGATGGCCGAAATAAATTCATTGACCGGTTTAGATTGAAGGAGGAAATGAGGAAGGGGAACAATTTTTTTATTCCGGTAATCATAGATCTTTAATCCGCTGCTTCCGGCGAGATAGATCAGTCCTTCAGATTTGTCGAGATAAAAATCATGCAGACGATCGGTGCAGGCTTTTTTGATGGTCGTATCCGAATGATTGTGGAAATGAATAAATTCTTCTGATTGCTGATTGAACGACATCAACCCGGATGTAGAGGTTAACCAAAGTGTTCCTGATTCATCCTCTTCTATTTTGTCAATGGCAGCATTAAAGGGGACGGGATAATTTTTAAAATCATCAGTTGGATATTGGTATTTGCTCAAAAATCCGTCATTGCTTACCCAGATCACTCCATCTTTGGCGGAGTATGTGCTCCAGATAAAGTTACCTCCTAATGATGCAGGATCATTTCGCCGGTGAAAGTATGTCCTGATATTATTTCCATCATACCGGCACAAGCCGTATTGCGTGCCCAACCACATGTATCCATAGTCATCCTGGGTTATGGATCGGACAGTGCCATCAGGCAGACCTGATTCAGTATTGAGATGAAGGAATTTAATCTGCGGTGCCTGAGCGTTTGCAATTGACCAGGAGATGGTGAGGAGGAAAAGAAAAACCACACCCTTGTATAAAGGACCATGGATGATGGCTTTATATGGAATGTGGTTTTTCAGCGATTAAAAGTATCGCTTTTCTGCTTTATGTTTTTAGCTGATTTTGCTTCTTGAAATATCCTAATCTAATAGCCGCTAATTATGCGAATTGACGCTAATTATTTTTTCATGAGCGTAATTGTGCCGCTGATTTCACTGATCTACACTGATTGAATTATTCCATGTTTATAGCCGCTAATCACGCTAGTCCACGCTAATTATTTTTTTGTCAATTGCTTATTGCCTATTGCCTATTGTTCCCGTGGTTCTCCGAATATAAAATCATCCATCACGGCAACATCGATCGAGCCGCCATCATTTGGGCCTAAAGCTGAATTTCCATATTCAATCCTGACACGGTGAACGATGGGACTTTCAAAGTATACACCCAGAAATACATGACCATTGTTGAGGAGTGGAGTTGCATATACGCCGAGTGAATTGTCATCTTTATCAAAATATTCAAACGCTGTATTTTCCTGCCGGTCGACATCGATATATACAGCACCGAAACCCTGGACAACTGCTGGAGTTGTCGTGCCGGGAACGAAAAACCTAAGATCAACAATATTGCTGCCGATAGGGGAGAAGACGCGTTCGCCACTGAAAGGTGGGAAGATCTGCTGGTAGGAGGAATTAATATTTCCAAAAGAGGGTAAAGCTGTTGATGGATTATTGCTGTCAGCTCCAACCTGGACACCGCTGCCGGGAGTAGTAAAAACGGCACCACGGGCACGGTTATCCGCATTTGTATTGAAGAAATCAGACGGAAGAAAATTGGGTGCCGCAAGATTATCCGGAACACCGTCCCAGTTTATTTCTCTCCTGCCGGAAGGATGTGATACTGCTGTCCCACCATTATCACTACCGAGCAATCCCCGGAATTCATCAATAGCAGCCTGCACATTTGAAGATGCTGTGATGACGGTTGGATCATTGTTTTCCTCTTTATCACAAGCGATGAGGAATGAAATGCTGATGCATAAAAGAAATAATTTTAGAGATACGGTTTTCATGAATTTTATTTTTAAGATGATTGATTTCGGTTGAAAATTAATACAGGAAATTTCACACCTTCCATTTTCACTAAGTGAAAATGGAAGTCTGGCGTTTATTCTGTTTTCGAACTCAAACTATTCACTTGTGCTTTGAGGTTTTCCATCTCGATGATCATAGTGTTCATAATCGTTTCCAGCGATTCTATTTGTTCCTGTTGTTCCTGGATGCTTTTGACGAGTAATGGTACAAATGATCCATAGGCCAATCCGTAATTGTCTACTGCGCTTTCCGGCACATGCAGACCGCTGAACGTGTAGTTAAGATCATTGCATATCTGCTCTACTTCCTGCGCAAGGAAACCTGTTTGCAATCGTTCACTGCTCTGTTTATAATCCTGTCCTTCCATTCTTCGGTGTCTTGTACTGTCAGGCATATCCTGCATCAGGTGTTCGTCAAATTTTCGGGTATCAAATTGATAGGTGACAGGTCTTAATTTATTGATGAATGAAAGACCAGGAATATTTTCATCATGAATATTGTATTTAAACCGGGCATCGGAAGGAAAGGTCCAGTCTACCTGGCCCTGGATCACATTCACTGTTGCATTTCCTATCCGAACCTTATTCGAAGCATTACAAATCGCACTATTTCCTAAGGCTGTACTATTATCGAGGCCTCCGTTAATGTCTGCAAGGTTACCGATGGCCGTATTGTTATCTCCGGTAGAATTGCCATCTCCTGCATTTCTCCCGATATATGTGTTTCCGGCTCCGGTTGTATTTCCTCCACCGGCATCAGATCCAAAAAAGCTGTTATTATTGGCTGTAGTCAGGTCTCCTGCACGTGAGCCCACAAACGTATTGCTCAATCCATTGACATTTGCACCTCCTGCGTCCCTGCCTATAAATGTATTTTCATCTGCATCCAGATTGAGATCACCTGCACCCACGCCAAAAAATGTGTTGCTAAAACCGATTGTATTTGCACCGCCTGCATCTTTCCCGATGAAAACATTGTTGTCTCCATCGGTGTTGGCATCTCCGGAACCCTGTCCAATAAATGTGTTATTCATGCCCGTTGTATTGGATCCACCTGCATCTTTTCCAATAAACGTATTGTTGCTGGCATTGACATCCGAGTTGGCGTCACCTGCATTGCTACCGATAAAAGTATTGTTGCTTGCCGTGTTATTCAGACCCGCTGCTTTCCCGATAAATGTGTTATCTGCTGCATTTGTATTTGCGCCGCCAGCATCTTTTCCAACAAATGTGTTATTGTTTCCGGAATTAAGATCTCCCGCGCCTTGACCAACAAAGGTGTTGGCTGTACCTGTTGTATTGGCTCCACCTGCATCTTTTCCAATAAATGTATTATCACTGGCCGTCGTGTTTGCATCACCGGCACCTTCCCCTAAAAATGTATTTTGTGAACCACCGGTATTATTTGTTCCGCTTAGTCTTCCAACGAAAGTGTTGTTTGTTCCGGTGGTATTTGAATTACCGGATGAAGCGCCAAGGAATGTATTATTAGAAGCAGTATTCTCTTCACCGGTGCCACTGCCGAGAAAAGTGTTTTGAGTGGCCGCACCATTGCTCATGCCTGAATGATGGCCGATGAACGTATTTTCATTAGCCGTACTGCCAGCGCCAGCATGAAGACCTATGAAGGTATTGGATAGTCCGGTGCTATTCGTTGAACCTGCATTGAAACCAATAAACGTATTTCCGCTGGCAGAGACATTTGATTCACCGGCTGCATGGCCAATAAAAGTGTTTGTGGACCCATTTGTATTTATGGCACCTGCGCTTCGCCCGATAAATGTGTTACTCGTTCCCGAAGTATTTGATCCGCCGGCAGATCCACCGATAAAAGTGTTATCTGAAGCCGTATTCTCCTGGCCGGCACTTACACCTATAATCGTATTAAAAGTTCCTGTCTGATTGACAAGACCAGTATTAAAACCGATAAAAACATTACTCTCACCGGAGATATTTGCGCCTCCTGCACTACGGCCAATAAACGTATTTGAAGATCCGATCGTATTGGCACCACCGGCATCAGTTCCGATAAATGTATTGTTGCTCGCAGTATTGACATCACCTGCAGCCTGACCAATAAATGTATTCGAAGCACCATTTACATTAGCTCCACCCGCGTCTTTGCCAATGAATGTATTATTGTTTCCGTTAAAATTGAGATCGCCTGCACTCTGACCGATGAAAGTATTTGAAGTGCCCCCTACATTCGCTCCTCCTGCATTTGCACCCAGAAAAGTATTATTACTTGCAGTGTTTTGATCGCCCGTTCCTGTACCGACAAATGTATTTGATCCTCCACTGGAATTAACCAGGCCTGCATCTTTCCCTATGAAAGTAT
>JANMVA010000119.1:0-16530 GCA_031392195.1 Saprospiraceae bacterium
TCATTGAGCGCCTTGTACGTCAGAAAAGTTGAGATAGCCCCAAGCAGGATGACAGGTAGCCATGCAGCAAGGACAGGATCTAAGGTCCCCGAATCGTTGAGCTTCTTGCAACTGATGTTGCTCATGATAAAAAATGTAAAAAAGAAAATGCTTACCAAAAGCGGATAACCAAAACCGCCCTTCCTGACAATCGTACCCATGGGTCCTCCGATCATCAGCATCACAATACATGCCGCTGCCAGGCTAAATTTCCAATGAAGCTCATACAAGTGTTTTCGCCGCGTTACTGCCAACCGGTCGATGGATCGTTCTGTCCTGTCAACACTTGTTTCCTGGACATTAATCCCTACGACCATTTGTGCCTTCCAGATTTTTAACATGGATGCAGGCATTGATTCAGCTATGGTTGGTTTGGTGATGGGTAAGGTATCGATGATCGCAATGATACTAGCTTGCCGCAAGGAGTAGATGACAGAATCATTCGTTATATTTTTAATCGTCCGCACCCTTTTACTGATAGCACTTGTATTTTTAATCGAGTCGGTGTATTGAAAGCCCTGATATTGTGCTAATGCAGCAGTGTCCTGAAATAACTTATACGGTGTCATTCCTTCTTTCTTTGTGATCTCAATCTGCTCATCCAATGTATCAATTTCGTAAGCTATCTGCCGGGCACTCTTCATGAGGTGATGACTTTTGAATTGCTCTTCCTCTGTCCTGCCAAGATCAAATTCGCCGAGATCAAAATGCCGTGTCCATTCATTGAAATGTGTAACGGTAAATGGAAGTGAATTAGGTCTCTCTGTCGACTCAACTTCCGAATACTGGTATCCATCGTACAAGGTCATTACAAAAGCACCTGTTTCTTCTGCCACATACATCCTTCCATGCTGGGCTGTCACGACATTCAATTGTCCGCGATTCCGTTGTGTATCGTCGTAGACCATGATGTCCTCGATCGTTTCCTTATCCTTCAGTTTTCTTCCGACACGAATAGCAAACCCTGAGAAGTCCTGGTTGAATACTCCAGGCTCAATGCTCAAGGTTGGTTTTTGATTGCGGATATCATACAGACGTGATTGATATTTGAGATTGGCAATCGGGATGATCGTATTAGAGCAATAAAAAGAGAATAAACCAACGAGCGTACTCATAAAAGCCAATGGCGCTAAAAGACGTGTCAAAGAAACACCTGCAGATTTAAAGCTTGATAGCTCGAAGCGCTCAGCAAGATTTCCCATCACCATGACCCCGGCCAACAGAACTGCGATCGGCAAGGCTAAAGGAAAAAGAGAAATGGATTTATAAAAAAACATCTCCATGACTACGAGTGGATCGATGCCTTTCCCGATGATATCATCGATAAACTTCCAGAGGAATTGCATGATCAGCAGGAAGAGGGCCATCAAAAACGAGCCTGCGAATGGCGGGATGAAACTGGTGATCAGCATCCTGTCTACCTGGTAACCAGCCTCATACCACCGCTTTTTCATATCGTATTAACGATTGTTGTCCCGAAAAATTAGGAGCTCAAAGCTAAAAAGATCTGGACTGCGAGCCTGTATGAGGTTTTCACGATTCTACCTGCCTGGCCTTACTGGTAGGTTAACCCTTTACCAGGGTTTTATTATTTACGAGGACATTAAATGATTCCGGAGTTTGATACTTGGTACTGATTCTTTGGATGTCTTCATTGGAAGGGCTTAATTCCTGGCCCCATCGATTGTAAAAGCGAACATTAGCGATCATCTCGTTTCTGAGGCATAATTGATCCCCGAGATTAGAATACATCCCAACAAAGCTAACTGTACAATTAATCGGTTCAGAAAAGGAAGTTAAATTTTCAACTGAAGTTCTGGTGATCACATATCCGTTATTTGGACTTGTAGTTAATTGACCGTAAATTTTTCCTTCTTCTAAAATGGTGTATTGGGTTGAGTCCAACAAGACGATTTTTTCATCATTATTGGCGTTACAAGCGATCAATCCAATCAAAAGAATATTGACAAGAAATCTCATGACTCTAAATTTATAAGTGAGTAGAATAGAATAATATTCCGAAGTTAACGAAACTGCGGACAAAGACTAAAATCCAATCCTAATTCCAGTACCCAGAATGGCCGTAGGATTAAATCAGGCAAAAAGAGATGTGAAAAAACAGTAGTTTTTAAAAATCAAGCTTCACCGTAAGACTTGGTAAAATCGGCAGCTGATCCACTCGGGTATACCTCACGCGATCGAAATAAAAAATATTTCCCCGATTGTACAGATTCGTGACACTCGCCAGAACCTCCAACATGAGATGTTTTCTCAATTCAAATTCTTTCTTCAATGAAATATCGAGACGGTGATAATCCGGAAGATGGCCACTGTTCCTTTCATCACTGTAGATGATACCAAGTCCATTCGGTTCTTGTGGATTGCCTGTTAGTACATCCGTATCTATCCCATCCAGCAAAGTATATTTTCCATAAAAGCCCTGCGTCAGCGTAAAAGGAAATCCTGCACCATAATTCCATCTTGCACTGAATTCCCAGGTATTACCGATCCGGATATTTCCCAGCAAATTGACATTATGCCGTCTTTCAAAGTGGGTAGGATAAACCTGCTCCCCATCATCGCGATTGACATATCCGAGTGAGTATGTTGCCCACATATATGTACGACCGGTCTGCCTGCTTAAGCTAACATCAATACCATAAGCATTTCCTGTTTCAGCTTCAAAATCAGGGTCCTCAGAAGTCAGCTTATTACGGCTGATACCGATGAGCTGACTGAACTTTTTATAATAACCTTCGATATTGATCTCCCATCCTGAAGGAAGGTCAAATTCAAAACCACCGAGACCGTGCCACGCTTTTTGCAATTTGTCATTTGTCGGTGTGCGTGTACCCGGTTCAAATATTCGCTCCTCAGGTCCGGAGAGAAAACCAACAAACAGATTGACAATATCACGTTCGTTGACTGTGCTGATCAGGTTTTGTGAATATTTTCCTGCAGCAAATTTGACCCTGAAATGATCAGAGAAATTACTCTTGATTGCAATACGTGGTTCTAATGAGAAATCACCTAATGATGCATAAAACTGTGCACGCAATCCGGGTTCGATGATGATCGCACCTGCTTTATGACGTAGCGTGACATAACCACCGATCTCCGTTGTATTCTCATTCTGATCAAGCGTCACGCCGATAAAATTCCGGAATTCAAAATCAGTGGTGAAGCCATTGAGGTCAAAGCCATAATTGATCTGGCTTTTCTTTCCAAAATAAGTGAAGTCGAGTAATGCATTAAACCCGCCAATTGAATTTCTCCGTGGAGCACCATCAGCTTCCGTCAATTCGATATTATATTTTGAATAGGCAATTGTTCCTGCGATGATCAGGTTGGATGAAGAGGGGATCAGCTTGAAATTAAATCCACCTCCACTCGCAGTCCATCCGAGATCGGCGATGTCCATCAGATTGACACCGTCCTTGAAGTTGAAACCGAAAATATCCAACTTGCTACCACCTCCACTCAGGAAAGATACTTTACCATAGAGATCCGTGTAGGAATATGGCAGGCCTAAAGTGTCTTCAGTCGCATAATCATAAAGTGTGGGTGAAGTCTGATCAAGGAGTGAATGCTTACCCGTCAGAAGGAATGAAGCACTTCCCTCTTTATTGGGATCAAATTTGATGATCGGACCTTCCAATAAACCTTTGACCTGAAAAGGGCTGGCGGAAACAAGCCCTCCAAAACGTGAACGATCACCTTCCCGTGTCTTCATGTCCACAATAGCCGATATCCTGCCTCCATATTCGGCACTAAAGCCACCTGTCATCACTTCAGCCGATTTGATGGCTTCGGTTTCAAACACACTAAAAAATCCAATACTATGGAAGGGATTATATATCGTCATACCGTCCAGCAAAATCTTATTCTGTACCGGGGAACCTCCGCGGATGTAGATCTGCCCACCCTGATCACCTGTTGAAATGACACCCGGCAATACCTGGAGATATTGTGCGATATCGGCTTCGCCCCCTACTGCAGGGAGTGCTTTGATCTGTTTTGGTGTAAGTGTGATCTTTGAAAAATTGACCTCATTCCTCCTTTGCTCCAGGCTGGCGCTGACATTAATTGTCCTCAATTCGATTGAGCCCTCAGTCATATATAATTTAAGGTACTTGACCTGGTCAGGCTGTACCGTCACTACCTCCCTCAAGGTATCATAACCGATAAAAAATGTCAGGAGGTTGTAGGTAGAAACGGGGATGTCCGGAAAATTGAAAAAACCATCCACATCACTGACAGTGCCGATATCAGTACCCTCAAGGATCACATTCGCGAAGGCAATGGCCTGGCCGGTGCCCTGATCATAGAGATGCCCGCGCAATGTACCCGACTGTGCAAAAACAGGCGAAACCAATAAGGTGATAAGGAAAGTCAATAAAGGAATTGTCAAAAACTTGAGCATAATCCGGCTTCAGTTAAAAAAGAGCGGGCAAAAATAAGAATCTTAGAGGGACAGCCACCTTTTTACCAAAGTTAATCCCGGGAAGCTATCCAAGTGGAAAATAGAAGTCATTTTCAGAGGTCACGGCAATCCTTCACCCTTGGGCAATCTGACATGCTGCACTAACGAATCTTTACCAAAAGGCTTGCCGTTGTAGATGGGAATGATAATGGGCTCTACCGGATAATAAAGTTCACAGTAATAAACAACTTTGATCACCAGGTGATTGAACTGATCAGTAGATTGTATTTGCTCGAGATCCCACAGTTGGTATTCATTCTGGTATAGCTCCAGTGTATCGCCACGAAGGGTTGATACAATGGACATAGATGGCGCATATTGACTGCAGAACTCCGGAGGCAATGGTGGAGATTGAATACGGATATCATATTTTTCTTCAGCATTGTATACCAGATGAACAGTTCCAATGACTGAGTCTTCTTTTGATGGGGTGTAACCAACATAAAACTTAAGGAGATTATTGGGGACAGCACCGATGATCAGTTTCGAATTTCCCTGGATCAACAGGTTGCCATCGTAATCATACATCCTGTGAATGGGTTCTTCATCGCAGCAACCATAAACTACTGTATGGTAATAATCATGCTCCAGGTTCAATTCATCTGCATCATGCTGTAATACAAAGAATAGTTCATCGGGATGTTCCACAGGACTGATTTCAGCTTTGATCGATCTCTTCTGACCTTCCTGTCCATCGCAGGTCTTGGTGATGCTTGTTTCTTTAATGACATAATTCCCCCACTCACCTGATGGCGCTAATTGCTGTATTCGATAATTAACCGACTGGATGTCATAGCATTTAGTCGTATCACCATCATGCTTGATAAACAGATAAGATTGGCCATCATTCCGGTAGAAGACATTTCCGAGCGAATCAATCGTTTCGGTTGATTCAGTGGACTGGTGGCTGCTCTTGCGATTAACACAACTGAGGAGACACACAGTGAGGAGAGCGCTACAGAATAAGAAGCGCATTGTATTGGATTATGTTCCGGATCATTATCAATGGATAAACAATCCAGGCACCAGATAGATTATGAAATGCCTGAATTTTAAGATTTCAGGCAATCCATGTGCCAATTCAGGATTTACCGGCAACCGGTTCGGTCACCAGCTTTAAAACTTCAGCCAGGTCCACATTGCCTCCGGTGAGGATGATTCCGACCCGTTTTCCTTTAAATTGATCCTTGTACCTGATCATTGCAGCTACGGCAACCGCACTGCTGGGTTCGATGACGAGTTTCATGCGCTCCCAAATCCATTTCATGGCATCAGCTATCTCCTGCTCACTGACGAGTAAAACTTTACGAACCAATGTTTTAATGATGGGAAAATTGACATCACCCAGATTTGTACGCAATCCATCCGCAATCGTATTGGTCGTTTCATTCGATTCGATATTCCCGGATTGCAAAGAACGATAAGCATCATCGACATTCTCGGGTTCTGCGGCAATGACTTCAACTAATGGTGAAAACCAATGCGCAGCAAGTGCAGTGCCTGCGAGGAGCCCACCACCACCAACCGGAACAATAATAAATTCTAATCCGGAAGTTTGCTCCAGAAATTCTTCGGTTGCCGTGCTATTGCCCAATATCACTTGCAGATCATTCGATGGGTGGATAAACGTCATGCCTCTTTCATTGATCGTTTCGGTTACTTTATTTTCACGGTCGATGGGCCTCGAACCACTGAAGATCACTTCCGCACCATAACCTTTGACAGCATCAACTTTCACTTTCGGAGAATTATCGGGCATGACGATTGAAGCTTTTACATGCTTCATTCGTGCGGCCAGTGCGAGAGCTTGTGCAAAGTTGCCCGATGAATGCGTGATGACACCTTTGGATTGTGCCTCGTATGACATTTTAGCTAACGCATGTGATGCACCGCGCATTTTATAGGCACCCATGCGCTGAAAGTTTTCGCATTTAAAAAATACAGTAGCTCCTGTCAGCTCATCAAATGTTGTAGAAGTGAGGACAGGTGTGTGATGGATCATGCCTTCGAGCCAGGACCTGGCTTTAAGCAAATCGGTTTTAGATGGCAGGTTCATTTCGGATTGAATTTAACCATTAAAGTCTGAATCAATTCCCACGTTTGATCAATATGTTTTTCTTCAAGATACGTCTGGCCTGTTACCCAACGGAGCAAACTCCTGCCTTCCACTTTTGCATGTGTCATATAGGCTTTGCCACTGTCATTAATAGCTGCTGATAATTGCCTGATCAATTCACCGTAAGGGTCATATTTTTCCCTGATTCTGAAAGTAATAATATTGAACGACCTGGGGTATGCCAATTCAAAAAAAACATGATCACTGATCAGCCTTTCTACTTTCTGAGCTAAGGAAATATGATGCCGAAGCCTCATTTTGATAGCGTCAACACCAAGCAGTTGGAGTGTCATCCACAATTTTAATGCTCTGAACCTTCGCCCCAAAGGAATGCCCCAATCGCGATAATCATGAACGCGATCTCCCTGGCTGGTCATCAAGTAGGATGGAGTGATGCTCATCGTTCGGATGAGTAATTCGGGATCTTTGACAAAATATGCCGTGCAATCAAACTGGACGAACATCCATTTATGTGGATTGAAGACAAAACTATCAGCACCATCAATTCCATTCCTGAATGATGCATTTTCATCCAGCATCAGTGCTGTGCCTGCATAAGCAGCATCTACATGATGCCATAATCCATATTGATTTGTAATACCACTGATGGCTTCTACCGGATCCACTGCTCCTGTTCCGGTCGTGCCGATTGTTGAGATAACACATACAGGCGTAAAGCCTTGTTGCAAATCATTATGAATAGCTCGCTCAAGTTGTGAAGGGATGATCGAAAGATTTTCATCTACTGCGATCGATACGAGATTGTCTGTCCCAAAACCAGCGAGTCTCACAGCTTTTTCGATCGACGAATGTGCCTGGGCTGATGCATAGATCCTGTACACGGTGCCATCAAAACCTCGTTTAGAAATTTTGTATCCGGACTTCCATTCTCTTGCTGTCAATAATGCTGTAAGCGTGGCTGTTGAAGCAGTGTCCTGGATTACCCCTTCCCATGACGATGGGAGCCCCAATAGATCGCGACACCATTCCATGCAGCGTTGCTCAAGTTCCGCAGCCGCAGGTGAGCTTTCCCAAATCATACATTGCGCGGCTATTCCTGCTGTAATGATCTCTGCGGCTATTGAAGGAAAACTTGTATTGCCCGGGAAGAATGCATAAAAATTCGGATGCTGCCAATGGGTTATACCCGGAATGATAACTTCATCCAGAAGTTTAAAAACAACATCATCTGATACCGGCAATGAAGGTGGTGCATCAGTGAATGATTTATAGATTTCTCCGGGAGCTGCGGGACTTTTGACGGGTAAAGATTCAATGCGTGCATAATAATCTGCAACCCATTGCACGGCTCTGGAGGCAAGCTCTTTGAAGGCTTCACGTCCGGCCTCATCATTCCGGAAAATGGTTGGCTCCATTTAGGATTCTGATTCAGCCTTAATGATCCCGGTCTTCTCACCAAAATATTGAACAAACCTTCTCATCTCATTGGCAAGCTCACTATTGTTTGTTGCTTTGAAGTATCCATCGGATAATGATGTCAGCATATAAAACATGGTGCGATCCATTTCTGCCACCTGGCAATCTTTCGTCCAGAGAAATAATGTCGAAGTATCCAGTGTATCCTTATCAAGTAGTGACAGGAAGACAGATTTGCTTACCGCAGGATGTTTCTGACCTGCATCCGATGCCTGCCATTCAATATTTGAAGGAATCCGTGTATCGTCCAGTTCGATGTGGATCGTGATTTCTGAAGTTGTTGCCATAGGGCAAAACTAATTTATCTATTGAACTGCCTGGCCATTCTCGCGATTTCAGTACCGTGATGAATATGAGTCCCCTGCTTAAGGCTTTGGGCGGCCTGGACCATGGCTTTAGCCACATCATCTGCATCAATTGGAGCCAGATCGCCTATGATGCTCCCGGTAAACCGCTGGAATCGTTTCCCGATCTGACCGGCCAATCGCTCTGCTGGTCTTATGCCTTCACGATCACCTACTAAAAAAGATGGTCGCATGATGTGAACACCCCAATATGGAAGCCTTCTGACGTTGCTTTCGAGTTCGCCTTTCACTTTGAGATAATATATCAATGATCTGTCGTCTGCTCCGATAGTCGAAACGAATATCAATTGATTCATTCCTTGTAATGAACCTGTTTTGGCGATATTGAAAACCAGGTCGTGATCCACTTCATAAAATGCTTCTTTACTACCAGCCTTTTTCATCGTGGTACCTATGCTGATAAAAAGATCATCACCGCGCATCAGGTGCCTGTAATTGTCCGGTGTGGACATATCTACTTCATAATGGATCAGTTTGGGATGACTTGCTTTTAATGTACTCCGGCCAATCGATATCACTTTTTCATAGGCCTGATGCACGAGTAATCTTCGAAGGGCACAATTGCCCACAAGCCCGCTTGCCCCAAACAGGACTGCCACTTTCGAATGACGCTGGATCTCAACGCCCGAAATTGAAAAATCTAAAAGCTGTTTCCCCATGGGAGATCAATACTCCACTTTACGTTCATAATAGGAGACACTATAGCCACCCCAGATGCCGAGGCCTCCATTGATATTGGATTGTAGACGGGTATAGCTTGAAAAGGGTCCCTGGTTTGCATTGCTGAATTCTAAGGTATTCCAAAAATCAAAGTGGGCTTCATCAATCGTCGTCCATTTGATCCTGATCGTATCACCTACAAAATACAAACCAAAAATATCCGGATCAACATCGCCTTTAGTCGTTGCCGGATTATAGATCTGGAATTCGAAGGTCTTGCCATCGAAAAACAGGTCTTCTTCTACACTGCTAAACATGGTTTGCAGATTCCCGCCATTAGTAGATCCGAAGTATCTGTAGAAATTTCTCCTTCCGGGTGGATCACTGATCGAAGCACGTAACTGCGCAAGACTATCATTCGGTTGACCCGGTGGCGGAGCAAAATGCATTTCATTGAGCGGTACATGCTCAGGAATCATCGTAGTTGCTGTGATCATGTTCCCCTCAGCTAATATTGTCAGATCATATTGACCACCGATCTGTGGTTGTATCTGGTTGAGAAAATCGACATACACACAAAAATTGATCTCAAGACTATCTGCATCAAATCCAAATTGCCCAGCTACTTCCTCACGGATTTCTTCAGGCAGGTCAAGAAAACAGATCTCCTCCAGTACCACTTCTTTTGTACCATCATCAACGCGAACTTCCGCATCATGGACAAAAGCTTCTGTAAACTGCTCCGGACCGATCTCACTATAAAAGTCAAATGTCTTTGTCAGTATGACATAAGTCGGAAATGGATTTTCTCCTGCTTCAATATATCCTTCGACAACATATTTTGGTCCGTCAGGGGATTTGGCAGGAGTGTATTCTTCTTCACAAGCTGTGAGAAAAATCAAAAGGAGAAATATAGAATATACAAAGTGCGGATGGCTCATTGAAAATTAAAATTCCAGGTGACCGATGGTAATAATGGGAAAATAGAAACCTTATAAGCTTTCACTGAAGCTTGTCCGGAACCCAGATCCGTTTCGTAATCTGTGTATAGAAAGAAAGTGTTCTTCCGGTTGTACATATTATAAATGGAAAATACCCAGTGCGATTTGAATTTCTTATCTGCTCCTCCCCTGGGTGTCCATGTCAACGAAACATCCATTCTGTGATAAGGCTCCAGTCTTTGGCTGTTGCGCGGGCCATAATCGGTCTGCAATTGTCCATCGATCAGGTATAATCTTTCCAGTGGTGTGAATGTCCTGCCTGTCGCATAAATAAAGACAGCACCAACTGTCAGCGTTTTATCAACAACATAATTAGCTACAAAGGTGAGGTCATGCGTCCTGTCGTAAGTTGCGGGATATGTTCGCCCATTTTCGATATCGGGAAATGTGCGCTCTGTTCTGCTCAACGTATAACCAATCCACCCATTCAGATCACCTTTGTTTTTCCGGAGAAAAAATTCGAGACCATATGCTTCTCCATCACCAAACACAAATTCATCCTCCACCTGGTCGACACTATTATCTACAAAACTTTCACGGTAATCAATCTGGTCCCGAAGCGATTTGTAATAGGCCTCGACCGATGCTTCATACATATTATTTTGCAGGTTTTGAAAATATCCAATCGCATATTGCCAACCTTTCTGTGGCTTTACGATTTCCGAACTGGGCACCCAAACATCAGCCGGCAGTGTCGAAGAACTATTGCTGACCAGATGAAGATATTGAGTGGTCGCAGTCACACCTGCCTTGATAGATGAGACATCATTCAACGTCGTATTGATAAATAAACGCGGCTCTAAAGAATTATAGGTTTTGACAACTTCACCGCTTCCAAATGAATCAGATGTGATCTTCGAAAAATATGGTCCTGTCTGCTGAAACAAAGTTCCTCTGAGGCCTAAATTGACACGCAGCCAATCTGTAATTTTCCAGTCATCCTGAATGTACATGGCAAACTCATTTGCATACTTGGGCTTGGCTGTTGATTCAAATTCTGTCTCACCTGCATAACCTGTTACGATATTGGGTGTCAGCCTGTGATAGGTCCCATGAATCCCCGTTTTGATCTGATGATCATTGGAAGGAAAATAATCGAAATCGAATTTTGCTCCTACATCACGCACACCGGAGAAAACATCAAAATGAAATTCTTCCTGATCAAACCCTGCTTTAAACTGGTAATCATTATAAATGGCAGAAAGATTAAAAAACAGGCGGTCATTGAAGAGATGATTCCAACGCAACGTAGCTGTACTATTTCCATAAGGTAATTTGAAAATAAAGTCACGGTCCCGTTGCTCGAAGTTGAGCACGTCGCGTCCGAAGTATCCGCTTAAGTATATCCTGTCCTTCTGAGAGAATTGATAATTGAATTTTGTATTAAAGTCGTAGAAAAAATAATTCGTGCCTGCAAATTCAGTCTGGCGGATGAAAGGTTGTGCCAGGTCAAAGCCGTAAGTCCTTCGTCCGCTGATGAGGAAGCTGCTTTTGCCTTTGACGATCGGACCTTCCATCGTCAGCCTTGAAGAGATAAGACCAATACCGCCTTCTGCAGCAAAGTGCTGGTTATTGCCTTCTTTCATTTGAATATCGAGCACAGATGAAAGACGACCACCGTACACTGCCGGAATACCACCTTTGATCAGTGTGGTGTTTTTAATCGCATCAGAATTAAATACACTGAAGAATCCAAGAAAATGCCCACTGTTATACACGACAGCTTCATCGAGGAGTACGAGGTTTTGATCAGCGCCTCCTCCTCTCACATAAAATCCTGCACTACCCTCTCCTGCTGATGACACTCCGGGTAACAACTGGATCACTTTCAGGATATCCACTTCACCTAATAATGCAGGAACGATTTTTATTTGCTCTACAGGAAGATTGACCCTGCCCATCGAAGTACTTTCCACATGATCATCTTCCTCTTCACCTTTGGCCTCTACCACCACTTCTTTCATTTCGATTCCCTGTTGCAAATCGACATTCACAGTTAAATTTTGTGTTAAATCGACTTCAACAGACGTGCTTTGAAAACCGAGATAAGAAAAAATAAGCCGGTAATTACCTGCCGGAAGTGTTATAGAATAAAAACCATAAGTATTGCTGACCGTACCATTCGAGGGATCACTTTCCAGGTAAATATTAGCGCCGATCAGGGTCTCACCTGATTCATTATCCTTTACATACCCACTTATGGTATGTTTTGCCTGTCCATACATCATCACGGTGCAGATGAATGACAGCAACATAATACAACCTCTCAATAGAGTTCTTTTCATACAATGGTTTCAAAACGCAATTAGCGCCATCTTGTTACAGAATATCAATAAGATTAGAAGAATAAGGGGTATTCACCGATATAAAGCGAGATGTTAAAGATTAAGCCGGTATAAAACTTCTCAAAACCAGGGTTGTTTGATTGGAGGACTTCTGAAATGGAAGGCAAATATATTAATGTAAACACAAAATTTTTTCGAAATGTCAGACTCATACATAACCAAGTTAAACTATAGGATGAAAAAAGTATTTTTTGCTTTCATATGCTGCCTGCTCTTAACCAGCCTGGCAAAAGCGCAGATCGAGAAACGTGGCATCCAGGATTATCTTGATTCTTATGCCGGAGAAAATGCTGTACCATATGTGCAGCCACTTGCTGATATACTGACCTCTAATATCAATACAGGTATCTGGGATTGGTCAGCCATTCCGGATCAGTTTTATTTGCGACTAAAGCTACAAGGGATGATGTCATTCCCCGATGAATCAATGAGGACATTTACAGGTCGTACCACAGGTGATTTTAGACCTGAACAATCCATACAAGTTCCGACGATCATAGGTAATCAGAATGCGACCGTGATACAAGGTGATAATAACGAGGTTTATATTTTCCCGGGAGGATATAACCTTGATCAAATCATTTTAGGTACACCGCAGGTAACCGTAGGTGGTTTTCTGAATTCAGAAGTGAGTGGACGTTTCCTTTCATTCAGATTAAGTGATGATGTAGGCCGGGTGCATTTCTATGGACTAGGTGCGCGACATTCATTGACGGGTTATTTTGATAATCCGCCCATCGACCTCACTGTTGGATATTTTTACCACCACATCGAAGCAGGTACTTATCTGGATAGTGATCAACACCTGTTTTCAGCCATGGTCGGTAAATCAGGAAAAATATTTTCCGGTCATCTGGGAGTGGGTTATCAGACATCCACGTCCGATGTTCATTACACTTTTGATGATGGTAACGAACAGTTTAACGTTGACTTGAATTTGGAGAATAAAAATCCATGGATCCTTGAAGCCGGTTTTGGTCTTAAGTTGGGACCATTGTTTGCTACCACTGCAGTGAGCTATGCCCGACATCCGACCGTTTCTGCCGGTGTTGGTTTGGCTTTCTAATGTTCAACTAATTTGAGGGGAATGGTTTTCCATCCCGCTCTTTTTATCAGTGGGAGTAAACCAAATTTTCCACTGAGATGTCCTGCCCCAACGGTGATAAAATATTTCTTCGATATGTCCAGCTGAGTGATCACGCTGGACATATTTTTATTACGCTGATAGATCACGAGTTTTCTTAAATCCTGCATCGATGATTTGGAGAGCATATATAAATCATGTATCCTGCCTGCCATATAAAGCTCCAGACTTTTCCTTGTCTGCGCCCTGATGACGGCTGGGCTTTGACTGATCCTGACAAGCTGCTTGTACAAAGGAACCGGATCAATTGAATGTAAAATCCTGAATTGCTCTTCATACGACTCCAGACCCGCAGTTGGCTTATCATGATCTTTTGCAAATTGCCATAGCTGTTCATCCAACGAAATCAGATGATCAGATTTTAGAACACTGGTGGAAATGACGCTCATGATCATCAATGGATGCAGGTGCCTGTATTGATCAATGTTGATGCCAAAGGATTTCTCTAATTGAGCTAACATCTTTTCATAAACTTTCGGGACAATATGCTTACGCATATCATAGATGGTATTTACCGGACTTACATCGGGAAGCTCCAGGTCCATTTCTCCGAAATATTCATCACATTCTGCAATTAACGGATAGAGATGACGACACAGCTGATGAGCCCTGTCATCCCGTATATGCATCGTGCCAAAGAGATATGAATGCTGACCTGTCGGAGGAGATAATTTCCAGAGAAGTGATTGGCCGCTCAAAACAAATTACGCCTCGTAAGTCAATGGGAGGACTTTCCTGTTCTTGACGGTCGATAAAGTCATAAGTGTTTTCAATCGTTCAACTTCTGGAATCTGTGAAAGCACATTGAAAAGAAGGTTTTGATACGCTTGCAAATCTTTGCAGATCACCTTCAGCAAAAAATCCCCGTCGCCGGTGATGATATTGCATTCAGCAACCTCATCGATCTCATTTACTTTTTTGAGGAAATTCTCTGAAGCATTTTCTTTGTGCCAGCCAATATTCACCAGGATGAAAGTTTTGACAGTCAAACCTAAAGCAAGCGGATCCACTTCTGCATGATAGCTTTTGATGACACCGTTCTTCTCGAGTTTTTTCACGCGCTCGAGGGTAGGTGCAGGAGAGAGTCCGATGGCCTTTGAAAGGCTCAGGTTGGTGATGTTGCTGTCTTCCTGCAATAAGCGCAAGATCTGGAAATCTATTTTATCGAGGTCATCCACCATGGGTCGAAAGCTATATTTGAAAGTAAATATTATTTATTGTTGCAAACCTTATGGGAAAATACCCAAACGAATATAATCGCCTGATATTTTATTTAAAGCCACAATGAAGGCCGCTGTACGAAGATCTTCAATGTTTTTCCTTCGCTTGTACACTTCGCGGATCTGATCATACGCATTCACCATCGTGTCCTCAAGCCCTGAGCGCACGAGATCGATTTCATCTGCACCATGTGTAAGCACATCTTTCTCGCGATATGTCACTGTTTGACCTGTTAATCGTTCAACAGTGGACACCAGATTCTTCAAAGAATTTTCCTGATATCTTTTTTCCATTCGACCAAAACGCATGTGCGAAAGATTTTTCAACCACTCAAAATAAGATACAGTCACACCACCTGCATTGAGATACATGTCGGGCAGGATGACAATTCCTTTTTTACGCAGGATATCGGCCGCCTCTGAAGTGACAGGGCCATTCGCGGCTTCTGCTATAATTTTTGCTTTGACTTTTTTCGCATTCTCTACTGTGATCTGGTTTTCCAAAGCTGCAGGAACGAGGATATCACATTGTATGCCTACCCAGTCATTTCGTTCAGCAAGGGTGGTTGTTCCCGGAAAGCCAACAATGCTTCCTTTGTCTTTTCTGAACTTGAGCAGTTTGTCTATGTTGATCCCTTTCTCACTATAGATCGTTCCTTCTATTTCTGAAACGGCAATCACAATCGCATCACCCTCTTCCTGTGAAATACTTCCTGAGTAAGATCCTACATTTCCGAGACCCTGGATCACCATCTTTTTCCCTGCTATACCGGGCGTTAATCCCAAAGCTTTGCAATCTTCTGCATAAGATAGAAACTGCCGGATGCCATAATAAACACCACGACCAGTTGCTTCTGTTCTGCCTCGAATTCCGTTTTGATTTTCAGGCTTGCCAGTTACACAAGCAGCTGCATCGATTTCGCCGTGATTGAATGTCTGATAGGTATCCAGGATCCAGGCCATTTCCCTGCTGCCTGTTCCGTAATCAGGTGCAGGAACATCGAGACCGGGGCCTATAAAGTTTTTCCTGATCAGCTCTGTTGTATATCGCCTGGTGATTTTTTCAAGCTGGGCTTCATTGTATTTTCGGGGGCTGATTTTCACACCACCCTTTGCACCACCAAATGGAACATCGACCAATGCACATTTATAACTCATCAGCGCCGCCAACGCCATCACCTCATCGCGATTGACCATCGTGCTAAAACGGATACCACCTTTTGTAGGCAGACGGTGATGACTGTGTTGTACACGGAATGCCTCGATGACCTGGTACTGATTACCGATTTTTACCGGGAAGTTTATTTCATAGACTGCATTACAGACTTTGATTTGCTCCAATAAGCCCGGTGGAATATTGGTATGAGCTGCCGCCATGTCAAAATTCCGGTTGACGCTTTCGAAGAAACTCAAATGTGGTTTAGGTGCAGTTTTTTTTGCGCTACTCATTTTTATGCCGTTTTTCAATTCTTGAAATTTTTCGATCGAGTATGATGAGGTATATGAAGATGGATACAAGGATAACAATGGTGACTGCTGCCACCACGTATATCTTACCTGTACTCCTCATAAAATCGGGATTGCTGTCTTGCTGTGCATGACCAACCTGAAATGTAAAGAGCAACATAAGCAGGATGGCACTTTTCAGGTTCATAGTCAGATGATATAATGCATAAATATGGAAAGATTTATCCAACTTCATCAGCTTAGCTTTAGTTTG
>JANMVA010000177.1:0-1511 GCA_031392195.1 Saprospiraceae bacterium
ACACCAAGGCCATATTGAATGCTGCGGGGAATATTGATCGAAGATGCTTCTTCAAAATATTTGGTAGGGCATGTCACCTCAGCGATCGGGAAGCCGGCATAAATGATTTGGGACAACATCTCATTGTCAAAAATGAAATCATCGGAGTTAGTGTCAAACGGAATAGACATGAGCACATTTTTACTGAATGCCCTGTAGCCTGTGTGATATTCGGATAGTTTGTGATTGACCATGATATTCTGGAACAGGGTCAGGAAGCGGTTAGCCCAGTATTTATAGATGGGCATGCCACCCATTAAAGCGCCTTTGCCGAGGATCCTTGATGCGAGCACCACAGGATACAGATTCTCACCGATGATATTGACCATGGTGGGGATCAGCAAAGGTGTGTATTGATAGTCCGGGTGGAGCATGATGATGATGTCGCCATCGATCTCCAATGCTTTCTTGTACAGCGTTTTTTGGTTGCCACCATATCCACGGTTTTGTTCGTGGCGAATGATGTGATTGATGCCTAATGCCTGGGCTTCGCCGATGGTGTTGTCCCGGCTGGCATCATCGCAGAGGACGACTTCATCCACGAGATCATGGGGGATCTCGGCATATGTTTTCGCTAATGTCCGGGAAGCATTATAGGCGGGGAGAACTACAACAACTTTTTTTCCTTTATACATCGCTTAAAGATAAGTTGAATGAATCAGACGTATTGAACAAGTCAGCAGAACAGGACATAAAAAAAGCCTCTACAATTGCAGAGGCTTTTCTACTGAATCTGTTTTCAATTCGTTCTTATTTCATCATTCCGCTTGCACCGGTAGTCTGCATTTGCTTTACAGAACCGTATGCAGCATCAACACTGCCTTTCAAAGAAGCATAAGCAGCTTTCCATGAAGTCAGGTTTTCGTTGCCTGTAGCAACCATAGCATTGAGTTCAGTGATTTTTGCGTTCACGTCACCTTCGAGTTTGCCGGCAGCTAATCCATCTTTCAGTGCAGTCACTTCAGATGATTTTTCAGCCCAAACTTTCACGAAGTCGTTGATCGTTTTTTGAAATGGAGCGTATGCACCCAATGCATCCGTTACTGATTTTTGAGCAGCTTCCCATGCAGTGATGTCAGCTGGTTTCATTTTAGCTTTTGTAGCATCATCCGGTTGCATAGCAGCCAGGTTCTGAGTGTAGGCAGTCAGGTCATTGCTAACTTCAGCCTGGAAATCCGTGATACCACGAGTTGTACTATCCCAGTTAGTGGATAATTCATTGATTGGTGCCTGGTATTGTTCTACGCCTTTGCATGCGAATACAAGTAGGGGCAGGAGTAAAAAGAAAAGTTTTTTCATGATTTATTATTGTGTTTATCAAATATTGGGCGCAAATGTAAGGAGGAATTCGCTGTAAATAGTCATTCTTTTAACAATTCGTTAAGTGCTGAAGATTAGCCAACAAAACAATATTTCCCTAAAAAAGGCTATCAGATAATATACTTTGGCGAATTACCTGAAAATCCAATGCT
>JANMVA010000180.1:0-1515 GCA_031392195.1 Saprospiraceae bacterium
GCCCTGTCAGTGATCGACAATGTTTCCTGCACATTATGATCTGTGATCAGGATACCGATATTCTTTAGTTTTAGTTTTGCTACTATCTGCTGAATATCTTCAACCGCAATCGGGTCGATACCCGCAAATGGTTCGTCTAAGAGAATGAACTTCGGATCCGTTGCTAAAGCGCGGGCGATTTCTGTTCTTCTTCTTTCACCACCTGATAAGCTATCACCAACATTGCGGCGAACTGTTTCCAATCCGAATTCATCAATGAGTGTTTCAAGCCTGACCTTTTGCTCGGCAGGTGTAAAATGGCTCAATTCCAATACAGCCCTGATATTATTTTCAACGCTCAGTTTTCTGAATACAGACGGTTCTTGTGGAAGATATCCAACGCCGAGACGTGCTCTTTTATACATCGGCAGATCCGTGATCTCGATCTGATCCAGATACACATGGCCTTCAGTGGGCTTGATAAAACCAACCACCATGTAGAAGGTAGTCGTCTTACCTGCTCCGTTAGGTCCCAATAAACCCACGATTTCACCTTGTGTCACTTCAACAGATACATGGTCCACGACTTTGCGCTTACCATAATATCTCAACAATGAGTCGGTCCAAAGTTTCATGCGTGGTATTGATTCGTGATCATAATATTCGTTTTTAATTCCAGCTCACTTTAACTTCCAGCTCCCAACCGGCGCGCAGATTTTCCGGTGTAAATATTTTTTTCTTTTCCGGTTGTCTTCTTAATGCATAGTTACCCGTGTCCCATTGCTCATTCCGGTTGCGGTCTTCGATGATCTCAATGATATATTTTGCCGGAGGCAATCCTCTTTCTACAATTTGCGCTTGTTCCTGTCCATTCACAACAAAGGTCTTAATGATCTGTTCACCCTCCTTCAGCCGGACGACGTATTGTTGCGATTTGTCAAGACTATCAATCATCATCGTGAGATCACCATATTGCTCAATATCAATGATGACGATGGAATGTTTAATTGTATCATTATCCCTTCCCCAAAAATCTGTCAGTGCCTGCGGCTCAAACACCACATGATACCTTGTCGTACTTCTCCATGGAGCCTTGATGGTAAAATTGCGATTGTCTGAAGAATCCCATGCAAGTGTATAAGGAACGATGCCAAATGAATCATGGCGCACCCGGATAGAGGAAGTATCCACACTGGCTATTGGAACATTACTCTTGAAGATTGCAGGCTGATCAGTTTTAATTCTTCCTGAAGTTTGAAGGACAACTAAATCCTTATCCTGCAATGAAGGAGCTGCAGAAGTCCTGATGCGTGTAGAGTCTTCATCAAGGATTGCATAACCGGCGAAATTTTCACCAGACTGATACCATACATGCAAAGTATCTCCATCGATCCCCGTGACATAATTCCTCAACTCAGGAGTAAAAAGTGGGATTGGTCTTGGCTTCGGGCCCATCATAACTAATTTGATCCATCCTGGTGCAGCATGAATAGTTTCGAGGATAGCATGCCTGTTTTCCTTCGGAAAAATATAAAT
>JANMVA010000199.1:0-7025 GCA_031392195.1 Saprospiraceae bacterium
GTGACTGTTTATTATTATGATTATTGTGGTGCATATTACTCAGGCCAGATTAAATTATACGAAGGGACGGACATTATTGAAATACACACCCAGGAATTTGCCAATGATTATCCTCCCTGCAATCCTACTACACAAGGAATAGAAAATAATGGCGGAACGCAGGCATTTTCTTATGATAACAGAAACGGGAACACGACATGGAGCATTCCCTATGATGGAGATGGAGAAATCGTAAGGTTTACACCAACGGCATCATTACTTGCTTCTGATGCAGGAGTGAGCTACATTCTCAGAGACCAAATTTGTGAGGGCGATCAACTTGTTCAGTTGCTGGTCAGCAATTATGGTGGTGTGGCCATTGATTCACTTATTGTCAATTGGGAATGGGATAATGTTTTACAACCTCCGGTTACATACAATGGATATATACCTCCAGGAGGAGAATATTATTATATAGCCCTGGATACACAAAATTTTGTTTTCGGTGAATCGCATACCCTTACTGCATGGACCAGCATGCCGAATGGATTGCAGGATGAAAATATCTCCAATGACAGCATGACTGCGGAGATGCATGCTGGTCTTCAAGGTACGTTTACAATTGGAGGAAGCAATCCTGATTACACCACTTTTGGAGAAGCAATTGCTGCTCTGCAGACTATCGGTGTTTGTGATACGGTTGTTATGAATGTTCGCCCGGGGATTTATACTGAGCAGGTGCTGGTTCCCTATATTCCAGGTGCCTTTGGTAAAAAAATAATTTTCCAGGCGGAAAATGGGGACAGCAGTTCTGTGATATTGCAATACAGCCCTGTAGATTCTGATCATAACTATGTCCTGAGGTTCTCTAATGCGTATGACATCATCTGGCAGAAAATGACGATCAATGCGACAGGGTCAGGACTTGCGCGGGTCATTGAGTTGAAATTGTATTCATATGGAAACACCATCCAACATTGTGCGATCAATGGACGCACCGGTAGTCTGACCGGTACTGAATATGCATGCATTTATTCGGACTCATACAATCACCATAATACTTTTTATCAAAACACGATCAAAAATGGTTCCATCGGATTTTATCACCAATATAGTTTCGGTGGTGGTGGTGAAATCGGATTGAATGGTGAAATCACTGAAGGAATCAGAGGCGGCGGTGGAGGTGGAAATATTGAATCTCCTGAAGAATTGAAGTTTATTGACAACAGGTTCGTCAATTTTCATTGGGCGGGAATACTTACTTCTTATACGAAAGGCACACAGATCCATTACAATGATTTCGAATCCGTTAAGATAGGTTGTCGCGCGATCGACATGGACAATGAGACTGACACTCTATCGATCAGCAATAATAACATATACCTGCCCATGGGTGTCCAGGGAATGGAACTATCCCAAATTGATCCGGTGAATGGCCGAAGAGTTTCGATTTACAATAATATGGTAAATCTCCCCGGTAGCAATTCAATCGAAGCGATTAGTCTATCGAGTGCAGATAATGTGAATTTATATCACAATACACTACGAACCTCAAGTGCGAATAATAACTATTACACGCTGAGGCATTATAGCGGGGACTTTGACTCCATCTATAATAATATAATAGCCAATACCGGAGGCGGACCTGCCATCTTCGTGCCTTTTGCCTCAAACACTTATGATTATAATAATTTCTATGTCACCGGAAATTTTCTAGGCCAGTATTCCAGCAGTAGTAATAATGCTGAAAACCTGGAGCAATGGCAATTTTTCACCGGATACGAAGATCATGGCCAGCGTATTAATCCATTGTTTGTGTCGAATACTGATCTGCATGCAACCAATTCGCTGCTAAATAACAAAGGCATTGCTTTGCTTTCCACGACTACCGATATAGATGCTGAAGTTCGTAACACAACAATTCCTGACATGGGTGCGGACGAATTCTCTCCCGGTGCTGATGATGCTGCGATCATACAATTTCTGGCTGATGTGTACGATTGTGATGCGGAGCAGGATATAAAGGTTGTAGTTGCCAATCTTGGAACAGATACGTTAAGTGATGTCATCATCGAATGGTCTGTCAATGGGATCTCACAACCTTCTGATACGATATTTCCCAATTTGGATCCTGAAGGAGATACTACCCACATTGTAATAGGAACGCACCTGTTCACCCAACAACGGGATACAATCCGTATCTGGACAAAATCTCCAAATGGGAATGCGGATACGCAGCAACAAAATGATACACTTGAGATCATCCGGCGACTTCCTTTAAACGGGATCTACACGATCGGAGGTACTGATCCTGATTACCTGACTTTCTCTGCAGCAGTAAATGATCTCAATGCATTCGCCACCTGCGGTCCGGTCACATTCAGATTCAGAGACGGGATCTATGATGACTATGTTATTATTGATTCAATTCCGACTACTTCAGCAGTCAATACGATCACTTTTGAATCTGAAAACCTTGATTCAAGTCTTGTCACTATTCAACGGACCATAACCATATTCAATCAATACACGACGATCGTATTGAATGGTACAGATCATCTGATCTTCCGGCATTTGGGATTTAAAGCTGCCAGTGGTCATGGGATCTCTTTCTATGCCAAGAATAAGGCTACGCACCTGACTTTTTCAAACAATCGTTTTGAAGGGAGCCCATATGTAAACTTTTTCTTTGACAACTATGCATTCAAGTCATTTGATGGAAAACAGGAGCACATCACATTTGACCAGAATACATTTAGCAATGGGACATATGGAATAGCTATCACGCCGCAGCCTTATACACCTCGTGCTTCAGAATTTTATATAACTAATAATACATTCACCGACATCAAAGGAAGACCGATCGATCTGATCAATCTGTCGAGTATGTATGTGCGGCAAAATAAAATCGTAACAAACTCTCCAAATGCTTACATCGCTATTCGTGTTGACAATGCCAGTGGGTACACTGAAATCTCGGGGAATGAAATTTTGAATACAGCCGGAGGGGAAGGTATTAGTGTGGGATATCCCAATAACGCAGGCATCACAGGGGATATGCACATTTTTAACAATATGGTGCAGACTACAAACTTTGGCACTCCTATTCGGGTCTACTCAGGCAAAAATGTGCATGTCAGTTATAACAGCATGCGTGCTTTGGGTACCGGCAGTGGACTGCAAGTTGATTACAGTGATTCCACCTACGTATACAATAATGTCATCACCTCTAATTCGGCAAGAGCATACAGGGTGAATTCGTATAGCGGACTGATATTTTCGGACTATAATGATCTTTATTCCATTTCCGGACCGGTAGCCGGAACAGGTCCATTTCCTGATAATACCTATTATACACTTCCGGAATGGCAATTAGCTACAAGCCTGGATTCTCATTCGATCAATGTAGATCCTGAATTTATTTCTAATACTGATCTTCATGTATTAGCTGATTCATTAAATGGTGCAGCCATTCCGATTGCCGGCATCACACTTGATTTTGATGGACACAATCGGAACATAAGCACACCCGATATTGGTGCAGATGAAATTGGAGTGTTCGCAGATGATGCAGGAGTGTTTGCAATTTTGCCGGAGATGCCCTTCCCACGGGGATCACGTGACGTGAAAGCAGTGATCAGGAATTATGGCAACAATCCGATTGACACATTAGATATCCATTGGCAACTGAATGGTGTCACTCAAACATCATTCAATTATACAGGCATGCTTCCATCATTGCAGGAAGACACAATCGTACTCGGGACAGTTGATTTTCTGTTAGGCACTTCATATGTATTTAAAGCATGGACCAGTGATCCTAACAATAATCCGGATGTCGAAAATAGTAATGATACATTAACGACTGGTGCACGGTATGCAGCTGTTTCTGATACAGTGACGATCGGTGGTATTCTGCCAACTGTTCCAACGATTGCAGATGCAGTTACAGCTATGTCATTGGGTGGGATCATCGATTCTGTTCATTTCCATATACGTCCGGGTACCTACCATTATGCGATGATATTGCCGCAGACGATCGGAATGGATTGCAATACCTCTGTGGTATTTGAATCCGAATCCGGAAATGCAGGTGATGTAGTTTGGGACAATCAAAGTACAACCGGACATACAATCAATCTGACAGGCGCTGACGGTGTCACTTTCAGGAATCTCACCATCAAAAGTGTTGTGGCCAATTATTATGCTGTGACATTTTCCAATATATCAAATTGCAATCTGTTCAATGATTGCGTCATTCAAAGCCTGCCTTCAACTTCTACGGGTGCAGGCCAGTCGACAATCGCTGTTGGAGGCTATCCTCATAATCATAATAATCATTTCATCGGCAATACCATCCGCAATGGATCTTATGGCATTTATTGGGATGGAGATGGCGGGGCAACAGGTACACGGATTGAGGACAATCAAATTGAGAATGCGTACTATATGGGCTGCTTTGTTTACAGGCATATTGCCCCTGTGGTCCATCAGAATATCATTACTACAAATAGCACGATAGGGTACCATTATGGATTAGATGTGACCAATTGTGCTCTTGGTGCGAAGGTGACATCTAATCAGATCCTGATGTCGGGCAAGAGAGGTGTTGGTCTTTTGGTTCAGGCAAATTATTCTTCCCAGGCAAATCCAAATATCATTGCCAACAATTTTGTAGTGATTGGAAATTCTACCAGCTCGTATGGATTTCAACATGATGGAGGATCATGGTCCAAAATTTACCATAATACAATTCGTGTCACCGGCGGAGGTCCGAGTGGGATTGCATTCTACCGTACGTATGGACTGAACATCGATATGCGGAACAATATTTTTGATAATCGTGGAGGAGGTCCAGCTATGTATTTCAGCGGCGGTGAAGGACCGCTTACCAGTGATTACAATGATCTCTACATTACCGGTGGAAACCTGGTTTATTTCGGTGGTACTAATTATGCAGATCTCGCATCCTGGCAAACAACGAACAGGGACACGGCCAGTATTTCAGAAGACCCGATGTATGATAATGCTACCACTTATGAGCTCACGGGTGCAGCGATCAACAATGCCGGTATCGGGGTGGACGATGTCACCATTGATATAGAGGGAGAGGTACGTGATACATTGAATCCTGATATCGGATGTGATGAGTTCAACCTGTTCGCCAATGACGTCGGGATTGTTGACATCAACTATCCAACAGAACCTTATCCATCAGGACTAAATACTGTCTTCATCAAATTCATTAATAACGGTCAGGATACATTGACCTCTATGCAGGTAGATTGGGAGGTGGATAGCATTCCACAGCCCACATATATATGGACAGGAATACTGGCATCTGCAGAAACCTATGATTCATTAGATATCGGGGCATTCAATTTTGCACCGTACCGAACGCATACGATCAAGGTGTGGGTGAGTCAGCCCAATGGTGTTGCAGATGAATTAGCAACAAATGATACGTTGCAAGTCGGTGATTTATATCCGGGCTTGTCCGGAACATATACGATAGGTGGATCATCGCCCGATTTCGATTCCATCTACCAGGCAGTCGAAGCATTAAATCTGGGCGGTGCTGCTGCTCCTGTCATATTCAATATTCGTACAGGTACCTATCTGGAAACGATCAATCTCACGGACTACCCCGGATCAAATTGCGATCGTACTATTACATTTCAATCCGAATCGGGAGACAGCTCAGATGTCATCATCACTAACCTTGGGATTGACGATAATGTGATCACACTGAATGGAACCGATGGCGTTGTTTTTAAAAATCTAACACTTCATTCGGTCCATCCTACTTACAGAAATGTAATAGAATATAATAATGGTGCACACTGCAACCAGTTTCTGAACAACCGGATTGAGGGATTTGAAGGCCAGGCATTTTCAAGTCAACACGCCGTTGTTTATTCGACGAATACTGCTGACACGGCCAATGTGTTTAAGAATAACCACATTCTCTTTGGGTCAATGGCCTTTGCCTTACACGGAAATGGAGTCCTGACCAATACGCTCATTGAAAACAATCTCCTGGACCGTAACTATTACATCGGCATCTATGGCAGTGGCGAAGCACAGATCCATATCGTCAAAAATAAATTTACCAACGGAGGCCATTCACACCACCGGGGCATCTATCTCGAGCACAGTGCCGGGGCCGTCCGAATCGAATCCAATGATCTCCAGCTATCATCTACGCAGTATGTAATCTATCTCGAAAATTGCGATGCGACTGCAGAAGCAAGGGGAAGAATTATCAATAATTTTTTGAGCAGCAGTCCCAATTATACCTGCTACGGCTTATTGATCAACAACAGTACGAATTATGATATTTTTCACAATAATATCAATGTAAATTCAACTGTCGGATCGTACGCCTTATACTATCACACAGATATCGGATTGCACTTTGCCAATAACATTGCTGCAAATCAAAATGCAGGAAGCGCTGTGTATGCCAATAATCAAAGCTCGTATACAAGCAACTATAATGATTTTTATGGAGCGAATAATCTGGGTGTTTGGAATGATGCCGGTCAGGCTTCGTTAAGTGCATGGCAGATAGCATCCGGACAGGACGCTAATTCCCATGCAGTGAATCCCCAATACATGGCCAATAATAACCTCCATGTCAGCAATATCATATTGAACAGTACAGGCACTTCGATTCCATCTGTCAGTGTAGATTTCGATGATGACTTGCGCGGCAGCCCACCCGATATCGGCGCTGACGAATTTGATCCTGCTGATACCGATGATGCGGGCATATTCGCCTATAATGGTCCGAATGCACCTTTCGCCCATGGATCACAACCCGTCATGGTGACACTGAAAAACTATGGTGCCAATACGCTGACTTCAGTTGATGTCAGATGGTTAGTAAATGGAATAGAACAACCTGTGTATCACTGGTCAGGGACGCACGAGCATCGGCACCATCGGCACGCGCCTCGCGGATCCCCGCTTCGCCGAGGCGGCCATGCCGTACCTCGACGAGGCCCTGTTCTCCGTGCATGGCCCCGACGCCGCGACGCACG
>JANMVA010000348.1:0-5545 GCA_031392195.1 Saprospiraceae bacterium
TGCCGCCGTCAATCCATTCATAAGTGACCGGATTCAATTGCATCACCTCGTTGAGACCATATTGAAGTGACCGGATATTTTTCTTTTCGCGTATATCGGAAGTTTCTATGGTGCCATCCACTGCCCACACCGCAGTCCATCGTCGGGACCCGATCCCTAGTGAACGTGAATTGTCTACTGCTGGAAGAAGGTGACCGGTAAACTCAAAGGAATTAGCTCCAAATTTTGTGATCAATTCATCTTCAAGTTGAATGCTTCCGCCCATCACATGTAATCGAGATGCGGGGTTTGTGATGCCAATGCCTACATTTCCCAGATAACTAACTTCAGTTCCAATTTCATTCCAGGGTTCTTCCCCTTCATCATCAAAATCCAGGATCCAGGTATCATTGTCAGGATTGAATTTTAATATATTTCCTCCTGTCGGTGTGTTCGTTGTAATATTGAATCCTTGCAACTTATTCGCATTCCAGAGATTTTGTCCGTTGAGTGCAGAGATCGTATTGCCGGTGATGTCGATGCCAGTGCCTTCAGTATATGAACTGGAAGGAATATTTACAGAACCACCACCATTAGACAATGAGAGAACCTGTCCATTGATGGAAAGAGTTTGTATTTCATTGGTAGCACTATTGTCACTATCACCCGTATTAGTGATCGTATTACCGGTGATGTCAATTCCGGTTCCTTCCTGGTATACTTGGCCATTGTCAGGTTCAGCTGTCCAATCACTACCATTCCATTTTAATACTTCTCCAACAACGGCACCTTGTTGTGCGATCCCAAGAGGCGCAGAAAGTGTTCCATCACCACTCAGTGTCTGATCGGTTTCAACAAACTGGTCACCCCAATGATCACCTCCGCCACTACCTGTGGGAAGCGTGACACTATTTCCATTACTGATAGCCAGTTGATTTCCATTGACAGAAAGTGTTTGTTCATCTTGATCATCACCAGGTCCCCATTCGTCTCCATCCCAGATCAATACATCTCCAACACTAGCTCCACCGCCACCGATTTGTCCAGGATCGATCGATGCATTGTCATCAAGGCTCCCTGCCTGGTGTGCATACAATGCATAGGGAACACTTTGTAATACAGTCGTACCATAAGAAGAAAAGTTTTGTCCTCCGTTTGGATCCATTTCGACAGCGATCCTTACATCCCCGCTTTTCCAATCGATCTGTGAAAAGTTTCCCATGGTCGGAGTGCCACTTCCAATACCCAGATGGATGCCGCCGAGTGCATCTGAATTGAGTGCATGTGTTTCCTGATAAAAAATATCTGCTCCGCCGTTTCCGGAAACAGTGAATCGCATTTGCACAGCCCTGTTGAGCAAGGGAATGCCGGCATTATCCCTGGCGACAGCCTGATATGAAATACCTTGCGGAGCCTGCGCCCGGAGTATGCCTGTAACAGACAAAAGAATAGCGATAATGAGTGTATGGAGTTTCATGATAACATATTTAGATTTTGATGAAAGACTTTGTGAATTCCTGTTGATCTGTATTTACCAGTCGAAGAAAATAGAGACCGGGCTGGAAGTGACTGATGATTATTTCATGTTCATGTGAATCCTGATGGCTTGTTTGATAAAGCGTTTGCCCCAGATAGTTTTCAATCCTGATCTGTTTGCAATTCCATTCATCGGACCATTTCAGGTGAATGAAATCATCGGCTGGATTGGGGTAGTACAGAAAGGAAACGGGGGATGAAAAATCTTTTATTCCAGTAGTTAAGTTGATGCGTTCGGGTTGCTGATATCCTTCCGTCAATACCGCTGCCGTGTGAATTGAATATTTGCTTAGCGGTTCGCCAAAAGAATACGAGAGAAATACATTGTTGCTACTTGTCATTCCGCCACCCGATCCATAGAGAGCCAGCGGTTGAGTTTGAGATTGAAGACATAATACTGCTGACAGCAGGAGGATGAGGGATAGGAAGGGTCTGATCTTTTTCATAAGTCAGTTGAGTTTAATAGTAGGTGATATGGAATCGAGTTCGATCACGAGTTGCAGGATCTGTTTGTACTCCGGTCCACTGTCCATGTATGGGCTGAGAATAGGTGCCAGGTAATGCGGTGTGTGATGAGTACCACTCGTGCGCATCGGGAGATAGATAAATTGCAACCACTCCCAGATATTGGGGATGGCACCGTGTGTGTACTGCTGTACCCATGCAGGGGCATCGTCCGACCATACGCCTGCTTTCTTCATGGCGTCCCGGATGAATTCAATCTGTTGCTGCACCGTGGTATCTTCATTTGACATCCTTTGCGGGGTTGTTAAATCAAACCTAGCAAGCGATGGAAAAAAAGGAAGTGTGCAACTACCCAACGGTAATGGAAAAACAACCTATGGTCATACCTGATGAGTCATCGGTACGCATTGATTGAATGGTCAATTCCTTTCCCCCACATGAAAAGGCACAAATATTTTGGCGGATATCCGGATGTCCTTATGTAATTTTCCCTGGATAAAATAAAACCAGAACTAAAAAACCTTCTATGAAAAAAGCATTATTGACGATCATATCCATGTGCCTTCTGGTATTCGTTTCCGCCCAGGGAACAGTCAATGGCACCATTACCAACGAAGCCGGTGAGCCACTCATCGGTGTCAATGTTTCTGAGAAAGGAACACTCAGGGGAACAGTCTCGGACTATCATGGCATGTATCATCTCAGTATCTCCGGAACAAATTCTGTCCTGATCTTCAGCTATGTCGGATATGAAACGACTGAGGTCAATGTAGAGGGTAGAACAGAAATCAACCTGGTCATGACCGAAGGTATTTCACTGGGGGAGGTACAGGTGGTTGGATCCCGGAGCTATAATCGTTCATCAACGGATGCTCCTGTGCCGATCGATGTGATCGATGTCGCGGAACTGGCCAACATCAATGGTAAGGTGGAAATCAACCAGATACTCCAATATGCCGCGCCTTCATTTAATGCAACAAAGCAATCCGGTTCGGATGGTGCTGACCATATTGATCCTGCTTCATTGCGTGGCCTGGGTCCTGATCAGACGCTTGTGCTGATCAACGGGAAGCGTCGACACCAGTCATCGCTGGTCAATGTATTTGGCACAAGAGGTCGTGGCAATACAGGCACAGACCTGAATGCAATCCCTGCGGCAGCAATTAAACGAATAGAAATCCTGCGCGATGGTTCTTCTGCCCAGTATGGATCGGATGCAATCGCCGGCGTCATGAATATTATCCTGAGTGATCAGACGGATGGTGTTACAGGTGGTGTGACATACGGTGCCTATAGCACAGGTGTAGGTGAGGGTTATGAAGCGGAAGCAGGTGATGCTCTTTGGAATATTGACGGCAAACAAAGACTTGATGGGCTTGAGAAAAGCTTTGATGGTAACACAATTAAATTTGATCTAAACTATGGTCTGAAGCTTGGTGAGGATGGTGGTTTTGCAAACTTTACTACTGAATACCTGACAAAGGATCGCACCTTACGTCCTTCATGGTCATGGCGCAAAGGATACGGAACGGCGGCTGTGGATGGTTTCAATTTCATGATCAATGCTGCTGTTCCGATTGGGGCGAGCACAGAGCTGTATGCATTTGGCGGGCGCAATTTCAGGGATACGGATGCTTATGCATTTTCACGTGATCCTTTTTCTGCTGATGACAATAGAGCAGTACCAAGTTTGTATCCGGATGGCTTCACACCTCATATTACAAGTAACATCACCGATGGATCTGCATCCGGTGGTTTACGTCATACAATGGAAAGCGGCTGGGTTGCGGATTTTAATAATACGTATGGAAAAAACCTTTTCCATTATTTTATTAAGGGCTCAAATAATGCTTCCCTGGGAAGTGCGTCACCAACCGATTTTGATGCAGGTGGCCATAGTCTTTCGCAGAATACAACAGGGCTTGATTTCACTAAGTATTTTGAGGATATCATTTCGGGATTTAACCTCGCCTTTGGAGTTGAGTACAGGACAGAGAACTTTGAAATTTTTGCCGGCGAAGAATCATCTTATGCATTGTATGATAGCACGGGCCGTGCAGTTACTGATCCCACTACGCAGACAGGTGCTGTTGATGAATTTGGAAATTCATTGCCGGGTGGTGCGCAAGGGTTCCCCGGTTATAGTCCTGCGAATGTTGTGGATCGTGGTCGCACAAACCTGGGTGTGTATGTCGACGGAGAATTAAATGTGACAGAAGCATTTTTAGTTGGGGCTGCGTTGCGATTTGAGAAATACAGCGACTTCGGTGAAACATTTAATTACAAGCTTGCATCACGTTACCAGTTTACTGATAACTTTTCGATTCGGGGATCTGTATCATCCGGATTCCGCGCACCATCGCTGGCGCAGATCCATTACAATCTGATCTTCAACAATTTTGTTGCAGGTGAATCATTGCCTTCATTGCTTTCTTCGAATACAAGCACAGTGACACGAGCCTTTGGTATCGGTCCGTTGCAGGAAGAGGAAGCTTTCAATGCGAGTCTTGGTCTTACATTTTCTTCCGGGCCATTTAGTGCAACGATCGATGGTTATTCTATTTCAGTGAGAGACCGCATTGTGCTCACGGATAATTTTGATGCGTCAGGCCTGGGACTGGGTGTAGATGTGGCTCAGTTTTTTGCGAACGGTGTTGACACGAAGACTACGGGTGTTGATCTTGTTCTTTCGTACCGAAAGTTTTTTGCCAACAACTCCAGCTTCGATGTTAGCGTCCTCGGCAATCTCAACGATCTGGAGATAGAGGAAATACACAATGGCAATCTCAACCAGTTTACCTTCTTCGGTCCATTTGCCCAAGCATATCTGGAGGCAGCAGCACCGGATTATAAATTTGGCATCAACGCTGGTTATAATTCAGGACGCTTTAACTTCAATGGCAGTGTGACTTTATTCAGTGATGTTGTGATCCAGGATTTTCAATGGGTGGATACTCCGGCAACAACGCAGGAAGAAGCAGATGCTTTATACCTGATCGCAACGGATACATACGAATCCGCCGTGACGCTGGATCTCAGCATTGGTTTTGCATTGACCAGTAAATTGAAACTGACAGTGGGAGGCAATAATATCCTGAATACATATCCGACTCCACAGTTTGATGGCTGGACAGACCAGGGCGGTTTTTCGGATTCAGTGCAGATGGGATCGGATGGCGCGTTTTATTTTGGAAGGCTGAGCTTCAAGTTTTAATAATCCATTTAGAAGGTTATATAATGTGCCGGGTCGAGAAGCCCGGCATTTTTGTTTGCAAAAGGCTGCGCCTTTTGTTTTAAAGGATTCTTGATTGGCTTTTTACCGAGGGCTTTGCCCCCGGTTGAGTGCTGACGCCCTTTCAGGGCTTTTAAATTGGATATGGTTTATGAAAGCCCTGAAAGGGTGTGGGCTCCGAGCAAAGGGCATCGCCCTTTGCGGAAATCAAACAAAAAGGTTTTGCAAAAGGCAAAGGACGCAGTCCTTTGGAAAGAAGCTCCTTGTGACGGTTTGATCTGACAACTTTAATATTTCCTTACAATACTAATTCAGCTTTTCTACCATCGCTGC
>JANMVA010000364.1:0-1908 GCA_031392195.1 Saprospiraceae bacterium
GCATCATATGTCTGAATACGGGAGTTGGTGATAGCCAGTGGTTAGAATGGTTTTACCAGATGATCCGTATCAATAATGCCGATCGCGCCGGATTCCGTGTGGTGGTGACAGGAGGATTTAGTGAAGATGGTTATTCGATACCGGAAGAGAAAAATATTTACATGATGCTACATCAATTGCCGGCAAATGATCCTGCTCAGTATGAAAATGGAATAAGCTTGCTGACATCTTCTTATCAGCGCGACATACCTTATGCGAAAACGACCATCTACATTCAATCCATGCAGTTGCAACCGACCCTTCGTAAAGCCGGTGCCTTTGAAGTCCTCTATCATTGGAAAGGCGAGATCACCGAATGCTCCCGGTGTAATATCTTTTTTATCGATCAGCATGATGTGATCCACACACCAAAAAATGAAATGCTGAAAGGGATTACGCGCAAACAGGTGTTGGCAATGGCAGCAGAGAATAATATGGAATTGGTTGAGCGGGATATTCACCTTGATGAGTTACCATCTATGTCAGGGGCGTTTTTAACTGCGACAACTAAGGGTGTGTTGCCCGTAACCAGAATAGATGATCAGGTGATCGGCAAGGGTGAAGTGCATCCGCTGGCTAAAAAATTACAAAGCCTTTACGAGGATCGTGTTGATCAGTATCTCGCAAAGGCTTTGCAAACAGCAGGTCGTTTCGACTAACGCTCAACGACCAACAGATTTTCACTTAGAATTCAAGGAGAGGTAGTCTTCTGATGTAAGAAAAACTTCAGATTACTTGCCTTTCATTTCTTCTTTCTTCAAATTCTCCATGTCTGCATAAGGAAATTTCCTTGCTGCTTTACGCATGAGGGAATCCATGATGGCATCCATATCACTTCCCAGTGTTCCGGAAAGATCATTGTCATATTTCCAAAGTAAATCACCGGCCTCAGCATCATTCAGATTGATGATAATGTTGCCTGTATTAGTAGTACCACCAAAACCGAATGCTGCAGACATTACAAGTGATGCTCCATCAGAAACAGGTTTAGTCGTTTCGATGATACCGCCCATCACGGCATCCACGCCAAGTATTTTAGCAATTTCGTCATGTGTATTTGCTGCCAGATCATGAATATCCAGACCTGCCTTCTTCAACAATGCATTTGTTGTATTGACATCCTGGAATTGAATATCATACTGTTCGGCATTTTGTTTCCGTAAAAACCAGCTAACCAGTGAGCTCTGTGCAGCCAATCCTTCTTTGTATTCCATTTGCTTCAGTTGCTCATCTGTTATTTTCTCTCTTTCTTTTGGACGAAGCCCTATCGAAACAGAAAAAGGTACAACGGCTACTTTTTTATGATCCTTTGCCAAAGAATAGAACTTTGGATTCGTATACATAGCCCTGGACTGGGAAAATGCAAGTGTCGTCATCGTGACAAACAACATGGTGAAAATCAATTTATACATATATCATTTTTTAGTGAAGGGCGCAAATGTCCGAAAAAGAAACCATGCAGCAATAAATTTAACCTTTCATGGTCTACAACAAATTCAGAAGGTTTATTAGTATTTCCAGGCACCTTTCATCTTTTCTTATTTTCGCCATATTGATCTCATCGCAACAGATACCTTTGTCCAATGGCCAAAAAACCCTCCCAAAAGCCAAAGCCCAACCCGGTAAAAAAGGTTAAAGCTTCAGCACCCTTACGCAATTGGCTGACCCGAGCAAATGAGTTTATTGGCAAATATTCCCGATGGGTGGCCGGATTTCTTTTTGGGTTATCCCTTCTGCTGAGTGCGATTTATTATTTGCAGGCAAAGGACAGCGCCATCATGAGTTATCACCGGTGGACCAATAGTGATATGGCTTTTTTTGATGAATGGGGACAGTATCTCGCCAAAGGTGAAATATGGCAGGATACAT
>JANMVA010000403.1:0-5164 GCA_031392195.1 Saprospiraceae bacterium
GTTTAGTCAATTATTTTATTCGGTAAATGAAACGTTGCATCATTCAAGCTGTTATTGCAGCATTTATTTGGTCCACTTCCTTTGTTGGCAGTCATGACCTGTTTGCTCAAAATCCCCTTGTCACTGTCCGGTTTGCTAATCCAGACATGAATTGTACAACAAATAAGTATTGTGTAGATGTAGAATTTAAAAGTAATACATTGGGTATTGAGCTTTTCGGAATGAATGTTAGATTGTTTTATGACGAAAGCGTTTTGGAGTTTGTCAATTTTACAAATTTCCAGCCAGGATATAGTGCAGTTGCACCTAACCCTCCATTAATATTGACGGGATCTCCTGCTTCAGGTCCAGCCCTTTTCAACTTTATAGGTGCAGCAGAATTTGTTAACGGTGCGATCCAACTGACGAATGCGAGTGCACCGGATATCATTCTCGATGATTGGAAAAAAATATTTCAAATATGCTTCACGATAGATAATGCAGGGAGCAATCCTGATATCTTCTGTCCGTCTGTCGTCTGGGATCTTGAGCAGAATCCTGCCAATGGTGGATTCCTGGCAGGCGATGATGGCGTTGTGATCACAGTTGTCAATCCTGATCCAGGTATAGATTCTTCACCAGCGGATGAAGCTGTCCAGCACTTAAACTGGCATTACATAGGTTCCGGTACCCCGCCTTATGGAGAACCTGATCAAACTCAATGTATATCTGTTGATTGTTGTCCTGACCTGCCTCTATTCCCAAATGACACTATCTGTGATGGTGACAATATGACATTTGAGTATGAAGAAGAAGGACTTACTGGTGTCACTTATGAGTGGAATTTTGGTAGTGGGTCTAATCCATCCACTGCAACCGGTCCAGGTCCACACGTTGTAGCATATGATACAACATTAACTAATCAAGCCACTGGTGCAAATGTCACCCTGACTATGAACCGGTCGGGTTGTACACAGGTGAGCGGACAAGTAAGCACCATTGTGGTGAATGCCACTCCTGATGCTTCTATTGCTGCGGGGGACGATACGCTATGTTATTATACCAACCGGACATTTATACCTGCTGCGGGTTTCTTTCCTGATGCGACGTATACCTGGACATTCGGATCAGGGGCTGTTCCGCCTTCAGCGTTTGGTTACGGTCCGCATACGGTTTATTATCAAACTACAGGAATCAAGTCAGTGAAGCTGATCATTGATCCTGACGCGCCGGGTGCGGAATGTGCTGATAGCTCAACACAAACTTTTGATATCATCGAGTGTCCTGGTAATATTTCCGGACATGTCAATTCAGTAAATGGGCCAGGGATTCCCGGTGTTCAGATCAAACTGTATATGGACTTTGACTTTAATGGCCTGGCAGATAATGGTACAGTTGTAAAGATGACAAACACCTCTCTCGAGGGAGAATATTCTTTGGTTAATATTGTACCTGGTAATTATGTCATCATCCAATCTCAGCCCGCAGGATGGACTTCGATTAATGATGAAGATGAATCACCTGATGGCGATATTGTCATCAATATAGATCCATTGGATAATCGGATTCCGGTCACAGTGGTGGCGGGAACAGTAGACACGGATAATAATTTTATTGAAACCCCTACTCCAGGTACGATCAGTGGAAGTGTGTTTGTGGACCTGGATGGTGATCAAATTCCTGATAGTGGTGAAGGATTAGCCAACGTGGAAATAAAATTACATCTCGATGCCAACAAGAATGGGATTGCTGATTCAGGTGTTGCTTTTGCTACGGCAATGACCTCCGGAACCGGATCGTATTCGATTAATCTTATTCCAATCGGAAACTATGTATTGACCGAAACTACACCCGCTGAGCATACTTCAATAAAAGATTATGATCTGAGTAATGACCAGGATTCTGTCTCAAATTCAAATCTGAACAATGATACGATTCCAGTGACAATCATGCAGGGTGAACATGATGCACACAATTATTTTATAGATGCCTCACTATGTCCTCGATTTGTTACAAATACCGATGATGATGGAGATGGGTCTTTGCGGAAAGCCATTTCATGTGCAGTCAACGGTGACACAATAAAATTCCATTATAGTCTTGCCGGGCAAACTATCCTGATCACCTCGACCCGATTGGAAATCGATGCTGATATCATTATTTGGAGCAACCTGGTACCCACTGTTAAAATCAAATCATCCATCCCGGGATTGTTTGATATCGGATCTTCAGCAACTCCTCAATTCAGAAATATCCATATCGAGAGCGGTGTCAATGGCTATATAGGCGCTGCATTCAATAATTTTGGTCACCTCATCCTTCACGATGTGCAGATCGATCGGAACCCAGGACTGTCTTTAGGCCAATACCTTATCCATAATAATCCAGGCAGCCAATTACAATTAAGGGGTATCTGCCGGTTAGAATGGTAATCTGCCGGACAGGTTTTGTAACTTGTATCAAGATTTAATCTGAAAATGCCATATACTGCCGTAATCGGCTTCAAAACGGCTATTTTAATTGTGTTTAACTTTCCATTTACTATCTGGATATTTAATGATTTTTTTACACAACTGTAATTAAATCAGTCGTTTAGAAATACAAAAGGGTAGAGATTTTTTTAAATTTGCCTTCCAGACGTGAGAAGAGAAAGATCAGGTCTGGTCGAAGTTTTTTTAGGATCAGCATCCATATTTTGATCACTGATTATTATTTTACAAAACTAATTGCCCCCACCACCGCTGAGATCAGGAGATTTTACGGCTGATTTTAGAAGAAAATAGTTGAGAACATCCCCATGACAAATGATTTAATGAACTGCATCCAATTGCATAGAAAGGCTCGTATATATAAGGGATAAGCAAGTCTTTTCGATCATCAAATTCAAAATAGAATCTCAAAAACAATTCAAATAAACAATCAATGAAAACGTAAACCTGACTATAAAATGATCCGGGAGCCTGTATCAGGCCAGGTTCATTCCGAAGTATGCATAACCCCTTCCGACATAATACCCAACTCTATTTATTTCGGTCAAAGTCTCCTGCAGACTCTTGCCTTATTAAGCCGTATTGCCGCTTTTTTTCAAGATATTTTTGCATTCTTTTCTTAACCCTTCTATATGTCCAGGACTTGGATGCTCAGTGTGATACTGAGGTTACCGGGGTTTTTACTTACTGCAATGCTGTGGGGACACCGGGAACAACTGGTTATTTTGTAGGATTTAAGGTAAAGGACGTGACCGGGGATACACTAAATGTGGTGGATTTAAATGGTAACAATGTCACAAACCGCGGCAAGCGGATCAACAACGTTAATACCCAGAATGAGCCTGCAACTGTAACTATAGTGCCGCTTAGGATTTCAGGTGTTGGCGCAGATACCGTTGAGTATTGGTATTTCGGTCCATATGCCAATGGAACCACGTTTAACATAGCCCTGGTTGATCCTTCCAATACATGTGATACTGTATTGATTGCTTCAGGTACATACCATTGCGCAGATAATTCAGGAATTTCGGATCCGGGAGCATGTAACAGCATTGTTCCCTTGTATTTCGTTGATTTTTCACAAACGGTGTTTTCATATGGTGGTGGAGGTGGAGGTAATGAAACTTTTGATGAGGCATTTCTGACCATGCAGCGCAGCAGGGAAGAAACTTGTTGTGATCTCCACCCCAGCAATCAAAAATGTTTTGAATTCATCGTTAAGTTAGGAGAAGAAAATATTGGACTTGCTGTTGATGATGTAGGGAGTGGATCATCAGGAGGTGATTTATATGCCGACACGTTAAATATGTTTAATTGTACGGGTTCAACTTCTACCACATGGCCATTTACCCCATCGCAGGGACAAAGCTCGGACCTGCCTCTTTGTGTTGGCGGAGAGGCGAAAGAATTTATTGTTTTATCCTGTAAATCAGGAAACAATGTCACGGGTGTCTCCCTGAAAGGCATCTCGAATATTTTCTCACCTCCCATAGTGGCAACAGAGAATTGCAATGTTGCATTGGAAGTTTTTAATGTGGACTCGGTATTCTGGACCAGTCCTGATGATCCTAACCTGGATAATTTTGTGAGTTGTGCCGCTGACAGTCTTTATTGTGAGTTTCACTATAACCCACTTGTATTTGGGGATATTACTTCTTGTGAGGGCGATACGTTTTTTTACATCATTGGAGGAAATCCTGATAACGGATGCCTTACTGATGATACGCTCGTCTTTAAAACAACTTATGTTGTTGTCTACCCGGAATTTACAGTTCAAATTGATTCGTCCTGCAATACTAATAATGATTCTCTTCTCTTATCGGCTGTAGTTAGCAGTTCGGCTTCAGGTTGTGAATACGAATATCTCTGGTCTACAGGCAGTACTGAATCAATGATATCCGTGTTGAATGGGCCTGCCCAATATTCTGTGACAGTGTCCAGAGCGGATCTGGACACGAATACCATCCTGTGCTCTATTATAAGTGATTCAATTTATTTGGCATTGCCTGTGATCGAGTGTGGGAATATATCAGATGTGGTTTTTGAATGTGTTGATGCCCCTCCGGTGGCGGATACTTCATTAGTTGAAATCCCAGGATGTGGCATTGCTCATTTTATATATTTATATGATGTTAGTAATAATGGGGGAGGTTGTCAAACAGATACATTGATCATTACCCGCTATTATATAGTTGATTTTGACGGAGATACATTGGGACCGGAGGATGATAAAGACACTTGTGTCCAGCAATTTATTTATGTTGACAATCAAAGCCCGGAAATTAATTGTCCGGCTAATATTACAATTGCATGCTTAGGAAGCACATCGCCGCAGGATTTGAATGGGTTTGCTTCAGCAGTTGATAATTGCGATCCGTCACCAATCATTTCTTATTCCGATGTTATTACGATTGGTCTTTGCCCACAGAATTCCACTATTTCAAGGACATGGGTAGCGATTGATGATTGTGGCAACACCGATCAGTGTGTTCAAATCATTTCCATCCAGGATACGATACCTCCGCTGTTAGATTGTCCGGTTGATACGATTATTGATTGTACTTCAGCTACGTCACCGTCAATAACTGGATTTGCAACAGCTATGGATAATTGCGATCCAACAGTTACACCTGTCTATACAGATGCAATTACACCGGGCCCTTGTGCACAGGAATACACGATCACCCGTACATGGA
>JANMVA010000465.1:0-2461 GCA_031392195.1 Saprospiraceae bacterium
TCAATGAAATAATAGGTAAGAAGGCGAGTTCAACTTTTGAAAAAGGGACGCCTTTTAATTGGGATATGATTGATTCGTAGCATTGCTTCAAGACATTAGCTCAAACCAACACAATCAATTAGCTTTTGAAAACGCGCATCATCCCTGAGACCATCCAGTTTCGGATCCAGCTTTAGACTGCATAATCCGGGTTCGCGTTTATCACAACTTTTACCTAGCCATTCAAAAGCAAGGTCTTTTTCGCCCAGTGCTGCATAGATGAGACCCATACTTCTGTAATCATTTTCAAACAGTGCATGACCAGCATGGATTCGATCTAAAAGTTCTCGAGCCTCTGCGTGTCGACCTGCAGCGGCGAGAATTTGAGCCAAAGCAAGTTTTGTCTTTACTTCGTTCCTTGTCAATTCACCCCACCGCTGATTTTGTTCAATCGCTTCGTCATACATCCCTTTTCCCTGGTAGGCTAATGAGAGCAGGCGACTGACAGAAATAAAGTTTGGATCTAATGCCAGGGCTATGTTTGCATTTTCGATGGCTTTGTCATACTGACGGGTGTAATAAAAAGTCATGCCCTGATCACGGATGATCGCCTGGGAAACAGGATCAAGCTCAACAGCAAGGGCAATTTCTTTTAACCCCTCTTCTTCATGGCCCATATACAGTAGCCATTCAGAATACCAATGATGGCCTGTAGCATAATTTTGATTGAGTGCCAATCCGATCTGAAACTCCTTTTCAGCTCCTTTCCAATCCCACTCATTCAACATCAGGAGACAAGCCATCGATATATGTGCTTCGGCTAACTGATTATCAATCTCCATAGCTTTATATGCGGCAGCCTTTGCCTTTGGTGATAATTCGTGGCGGGAATAATTGGCGAATTCACCCAACAGGTTATATGCATCAGCAAGACCTGCCCAGGCGAGTGCATATTCCGGATCTTTTTGAATCGCGTTTTCAAAGAAACGTATCGCTGTCAGCAAACTTTCCTCATTTCGCTTATTCCAGAAAAATCTTCCCTGTAGATATAATTGATATGCTTCCGTATTATCAGTAAATCTTTTCTGAAGTGAATCCTTTTCAGCTTCCGTCAGATGGATACGAAGAGCTTCCACTATGTTGCTCGCTACTTTTTCCTGTATATCGAATACATCGTCCAGCGTTCCATTATAATTGTCTGCCCACAAATGAAGGTCCTTTGTGGCATCCACAAACTGTGCTGTTATACGGAGTGAATTGCCACTTGTCCGTACACTTCCTTCCATAACGAAGTTGGCACCGGTTTCCGCGGTGATCGTTTTAAGATCCTTGATGGTGTTTTTATACTTCATCGATGTGGTTCTTGAAATGACCCTCACTTCTTTCAGGCGTGATAAACTTGAGATTAGTTCTTCCGTCAGTCCATCATTGAAATATTCCTGCGCAGGATCATTGCTCATATTGACGAAGGGCAGGACGAGAATGCATTTTTGTTTTACGCGCTCACCTTTTCCTTCTAGAACATGAATATCAGGAATAGTGATACCCGGATTACTGATCGCATATAAACCAATTTCTTCTTTCACGTTTTTGAGAATATATTTTCCCAACGAAATGGTATGAATTTCCTTTTGGTTCTTAATATCCTCATATACCCTGTCCGAAATAAAAATGCTTCCGGCTACCGCAAATGATTCAAGTCTTGATGCAATATTGACTCCGTCACCATAGATTGACTGACCGGAAATCACAACATCACCTGTATGGATCCCAACCCTTAACGGAACCCTCGGTAGAGTCTGCATCTCATTTTGTAATGCAATTGCTGCCCGAATACATTCCAGTGTGCTGGCAAAACTACACAGGGCTCCATCGCCTCGAAATTCCATGATACGACCATGATGAGCCTTCACGACCTCCTCAAGGTTTTTCCTCAGTTTCTCCAACAATTGCAAAGCCAACACTTCATCTTCCTGCATCAGGCTGGTATAGCCTTCAATGTCAGTAAACATAATGGCGGCGAGTTGGCGAACAGGAGGCATTTTATTCTTTTATGGCAGAAAGGTAAAGAAAGGGGAAATTCTGGCCCGTAAGGAAATCAAACAGCAGCAATCATCATATCCTGCTTGAGATACGGAAATGCGGAAATGAAAAACAAGATTGAATCAAAAGATGCGGCCCTACATGGAATCCGGGGAAGTAGTTTGATTGACTGAATCCATTAGCATGGCTTTGTTGATGGAATCCATCCGCATAGCATTGCTCATGGAATCCTGTTTTCGCACATTCTCCAGTGAATCCTGTTTTATCTTTTCCAGATCAGGTGGTGGTGGATTGCCTCCCTTCTCGAGGAAATAAAACAATCCTAATGCTGCAATCAATAAAACTAACCAGGGCAACAATTTGGACATGGTAGATCCTTTCGGTTCTTCTGAAATATTGAAATTTCCTTCAAGTTTACCAGAGGCAATTGCTTCGGTTT
>JANMVA010000546.1:0-9166 GCA_031392195.1 Saprospiraceae bacterium
TGGGTTGGGTTAGACATATGCGCACATCAGCTCAATTCTCCGGAGACATACAGCAAAAATTAGATGCGATTATCAAACGAATTCGCGTCAATATAAAAGTCACCACTTCAGAATCAGTGCATGTGAATTCACCGGTCACAATCGGTCATATCAAACCGCTGATCCTGTTTCCAATCGGTATCATCAATCAACTCACACCTAATGAAGTAGAAGCGATACTGACACATGAGCTTGCACACATTGTGCGCAGGGATTATTTATCCAATCTCATCCAGTCATTTATTGAGACCCTCTTCTATTATCACCCAGTGACATGGTGGATCTCACGCATGGTGAGGTCAGAAAGAGAAAATCGTGCAGATGATCTCGCTGTATCATGGTGTGGTGATCACCTCAGCTATGCAAAAGCATTGATGACTGTTGAAGAAATGCAACTTCAACAACCGGCATCATTAGCTCTTGGTTTCGCATCAGGCAAAGGGGCAATGCTGGCACGCATTCAACGTATTCTTCACATTCCTTATAAAAATCATAATCAAATGGAAAAGACAGTTTTATTAAGTCTTTGTTCTTTATGCTTCCTCGCATTCACTTTTACCAATCACACCACACAACAGGATGCACCAAAAGAAGAAAATACAGCTTTCCTCGAAAAGACATTGATTTTCGATACACAGACAGATACCATTCCCTCAGAAGGAACATACAGGATCCATAAAAAAACAGATGATCAGGATATCACCATCGAAGTGGAAGATGGCGATATCAAAGAATTAAAGATCGATGGCAAAGAAATCGAGCCTGCTGATTTTGAAGATTACGATGAAGTCATCAGTGAATTGTTTGGTGAGATGGACACACCATCTGCTGATGAATCTATGTTTTTCGAAATGCCTGCCATGCCTCCTATGCCTGCCATGCCTTCTATGCCTCTAATGCCTGGTATGGAAATGATGCCTGCCATGCCACCGATGCCACAAATCTATGCCATGCCACATATGGCGCCATTGACTCCAATGGAACTGGAAGGCATGTATAAAAGCGGGTATAAGATCGGCTCACTGAAAACAGAGGATGGTGATCATTTTAAAATGTTTTGGGATACAACCGGCAATGCACATTCACAAATCATCATTTATCAAAATGGCGATTCCTCTGTGATCATGTCTCCTGGCTCCATAAGACATATTGCAGTTCCCGGATACGAAATGAATGATGACCGGATCATGCAACTTCGTATGCCGGCCATGGAAATGGAAAAATATATGCAATCCGAAGAATGGAAGCAGTATACCGAAGAACTGCAAAAGCAAGGAAAAGTGTGGCAGGAGCAGGCCGAAGAGTGGAGAAAGAATTGGGAAGAAAATGGCCAGCAGTGGGAGTTTGAATTGCGCGGCGAACAAGATCACCTGAATGAAGAGCTTGAGCGCCTGAATGAAAATCATTTCAGGCTAAGTGAAGATCTCAGAGACAACCATCAGGAGTGGCAGGAAAAACACCATGAGATGTTGGAGGCTCACAGAGCTGATGAGCTCGAGGCAAGGATTTATACAGTGAGGCCTTCCCGAATGAGCCTGGACCAGGCACTTGTCGAAGACGGTCTCATCGAAGCCGGGGAAGAAGCTGAAATCCAGCTCACACCTGATAAGCTCAAGATCAATGGCAAAAAAATGGATGCCGATACCCACCAGAAATATCTCAGGATGTATGAATCACAGCAAGGCGTAGAGCTTTCCGGTAATTCACGCGTCGAGTTTAAAACTAAAACCCGCCGAAGTATGTAATTAGTCTCACAGATTCATCTATCTATCGATAATGCCGTCATACGCCTTGATACCGATAGTTATAGAGAGTATCTTTCAATTAATTCCTAACCGTTCAAACCTTAACAATTCATCTTATATGAAACAAAGAAGTTTACTGATTGCTTTGTGCGCACTGTTTAGCCTTTCGGCTGTTGCCCAGTCCACGACCACTGTAGAGAAGAATGCCAAACGCATCACGATCACAACTAAGAAAACTGACGATAACGGAAAGACCACTATCGAAACATATATCGCAGAGGGACAAGATCCAGCCCAGATCCTCAAAGAAATGGCCATCAATCCTGAAACCATCCAGACGATGGATGTCACTACTGAAGTAACATCTGAAAATGCAGAGCGCTTGTTTATGATTCGCAGCGCCGGTGACAATGTCAGGATCGAAGGACTTCTTGGTGAGGCTGAAGATGTAGAGATCATCGCTGATAATGTGGAGATTTCTGCACTTGAAGGAAATGAAGACAAAGAGATCGAAAAGATCGTCATCATCAGGAGTAGTACAGGCGATGCCTCAAAGTCCACTTGTGATGTTAAGAAGAAATACTTCACTGCATACAGTCACGGATCAGATAATGCAATGGTCTATGTCAATGGCCACGAACGTAAAAGCAACTGTGCTGCCTTAGGTGTACTGGTACACAATGCAGGTGATAGCAAAGGTTCGCTGATCAGTTCATTGATTGAAAATGGTGGAGCGCAGGAAGCAGGACTTTTAGCAGGTGATGTGGTGACAAAGATTGAGGAATTTGAAGTCAATGACTTTCAGACACTGCACCTCGCACTATCTCACTTCAAACCGGGTGATGAAGTAACAGTACGTTACAACCGCGGTGAGAAAAGCCAGAAAGCAAGAGTGCAATTGAAAGATTGGGCAGAACTGCCAGGCCATGAGTGGCGCTCCAGAACTGATTGTGGCGAACCCGAAATCGTAAAAGAAGTCGTCGCAGACAATGATGGTCCTGTTGAAGTTCGCGAGATTAAATCTTTACAATTAGAAAATGTGAGGATGTTCCCGAATCCCACGGATGGTGCATTTGCTCTTTCATTCACACTGGAGCCAGGTCCACTGACAGTAGCGATCACAGACATCAACGGTAAAGTCGTCTACAGCGAAAACAATGAAAATACCTCAGGCAGGTACACACGTGACATTGATTTGAAATCTGTTCCCCAGGGAAATTACGTCCTCAGTGTTACACAGGGCGATAAGATCTACACCGACCAGATCTCAAAACAATAATTGTAAATACGAGTTGCGCGGAGTTTTCTGCCGCAACACGGTAGATACAAAAATTACTTTCATACTTAATATTTCATATCCACCGGCAGCTAGTCACTGCCGGTTTTTTATGGTTAAGCGTAGGTTGACCTACGTTTGAGTGTCAGCAAAACTGCGTTTTGCCCAACGTTTGGCGTCAGCAAAACGAAAGGTTGAGGTAGTTTGACCTCCATTGGAGTGACATCAAAACTGCGTTTTGCCACTTGCCATATTTTTGGCAAGGTATGTGCAGACAAATTCTACTATGACTTTACCGGTTATCAAGAAAGGCATTTCCCTCCTCCAGGACCCCGGCCTGACCAAATCCACAGCCTTTTCGAAGGAAGAGCGTGAGATCCTGGGACTCAGAGGCCTTTTACCATACACGATATCCTCACAAGAAATCCAGATCGAGCGCGTGATGGGCAACCTCCGCCGCAAGGAATTTGATATCGAGCGCTATATTTTCCTCTCCGCTATGCAGGACCGGAATGAACGCCTGTTCTACCAGACCGTCATTGACCATTTTGAGGAAATCATGCCACTCATCTATACACCCACCGTCGGACAGGCATGTAAAGAGTTCTCTCATATTTTCAGGCACGCAAAGGGGCTTTTCATCACCCCGGAAGACAGGGGAGATATCGAAGTCCTGTTTGACAACTGGCCCGTAAGGGATGTCAGGGTGATTGTCGTCACAGACGGTCAGCGCATCCTCGGTCTCGGTGACCTTGGATCGAATGGCATGGGTATTCCGATCGGAAAGCTTGCCTTGTATGTAGCCTGCGCAGGCATCCATCCACATCAATGCCTTCCCGTCATGTTGGATGTCGGAACCGATAACCAGGAAATACTGGATGATCCTCTTTACATAGGTTATCCTCATCCTCGATTGAAAGGGGATGAATATGTATCACTCGTGCATGAATTTGTGATGTCCGTGCAGAATAAATTTCCGGATGCGCTCATCCAGTTCGAAGATTTTCTGACACCAAACGCATACGCTTTCCTGAATGCATACAAAGAAAGATTCCTTTGCTTCAATGATGATATACAGGGAACAGCATCGGTTGTTTTAGCAGGTTTGTATGCATCAAGTCGCATCACCAGTCGTGCGTATAAAGACATGAAGATCATGTTCCTTGGCGCAGGTTCTGCAGGAACCGGTATCGCAGATTTATTAGTGCGCGCCTTCGAAGCAGAAGGATTGACTAGAAAAGAAGCGTACGAACGACTATGGTTTGTGGACGGCAAAGGATTAGTGGTATCAGGTCGAAGCGATCTCGCGGAACATAAAATCCCGTATGCACATAATCATGAGCCACTCAATTTTCTCGATTCCATCGATGTGGTCAAACCACATGTATTAATTGGTGCCACTGCTTCCGGAAATTCATTTCCAAAAGAAGCAATTGAAAAGATGAGCACCTACAACGAACGTCCCGTCATCTTCGCATTATCAAATCCAACTTCAAAAGCCGAATGCACTGCACAACAAGCATACGAATGGAGTAATGGAAAAGCAGTCTTCGCCAGCGGCAGCCCCTTCGCACCGGTTACGCTAAACGGCCAATGTTTTAAGTCAGGCCAGGGTAACAATGCATACATCTTCCCCGGTGTCGGTTTAGGTGCAACAGTTGCAAAAGCAAAAATCATCAAGGACCAGATCTTCATGACCGCAGCAAAAGCACTTGCATACATCGTCAGTGAAGAGGACATTAAGAACGGATCTCTTTATCCACCACTCTCAGACATTCGTAAAATCTCATTGGAAATTGCAATCGCGGTCGCAGAAAAGATCTACGATGAAGATCTCGCACGCACTGATCGGCCGGATGATATCAGGAAAGCTGTTACAGACTTTATGTACGACCCGCGGTATTGATTATTGTGTCATTCTGGATGCCGGATGATCACCGCCCACTGATCCCGATAGCTATCGGGATCGGCTTCGCTCAATCATCATCAAATAATCCATAGCTGTGTGAACAACTTTCAGCATCTAAAAAAATCCAAAATCTAAAATCTAAAATTACACAGCCGGTTCCTGCTGACTCAAACAATGAAAACTGCCGAGCCCCCAAATCAGATCAGTTGAATCAATTCCAACAACCGTTCTCTCAGGAAAACATTGTTGAATGATCCCAAGCGCTTCATCATCCCGCTTAGATCGGAATGTAGGTACAATGACATGCAGATTTGAAATATAAAAATTGGCATACGATGCAGGCAATCGCTGATCATTGTAATAAATCGGATCAGGCATCGGGATCTCGACAATATTTAAGCTGCGTCCATTCAATAATTGCATTCCCTGCAGTTGCCTGAGATTATGTTTCAACAGTGAATAGTTTTCATCCTGCCTGTCGTGTTCAAATACAGTAATAACAGAATCACTATTGAAAAACCGCACGGTATCATCGATATGTCCATCCGTATCATCACCGACTATCCCTTCATCCACCCACAGGATCTGCTCGACACCGTAATAATCCATCAGGTATTTTTCAATTTCGATTTTAGTCAGATGTGGATTTCGGTTCTTATTCAGCAGACATGAAGTAGACGTAATCAATGCGCCACTTCCGTTAAAATCAACACTGCCACCTTCCATGATAATACCCGGATGATAGACAGGAATATTATAGGCAACGCCAATGCGCGTAGGGATCACATCATCCAGATCATAAGGCGGATATTTACCACCCCATGCATTGTGCCCCCAATCCACAATCACTTTCGGCTGGCGGCTTTCCGGGTTGATCAGAAATGCAGGTCCATGATCGCGGCACCATGCATCATTCGTTGGGTGATGAAAAAAACGGATCCGCTCCAGGGGGACATCATGTTGCGCTAATATTTCTTTGGCAGCATTTTCCATGATCTCATCAGCAACATTAATATGCACATACTCACTGGCCACAAGTGTCTTGATGAAAAGTGAATACGGTTTGTATACCGTTTCAATCTTCCCGGGCCATGTTTCAGGATTATGCGGCCAGCTCAACCAGGTGGCTGTATGCAATGCAAACTCAGCAGGAAAATAATACCCCGCTGCTGCCGGTGTTTGATCAATCATCGATGTATCGCTTCGTGATCGGTTGATAAGAGTCGATACGACGATCGCGCATGAAGGGCCAGTGAGTCCTGTATTGATCGGTTTTGGCCGTATTGACTTCCACCACGGTTGTTTCTTCATCATCATGCGAAGCTTGATAAAGTATCGACCCGAATGGATTCGATACAAATGATCCTCCCCAGAAATGCATCCGTCCGTCCTGTTCATATCCCACACGATTCACACTGACGACATGCACACCATTCGCCACTGCATGACTTCGCTGGATGGTCTGCCATGCTTCAAACTGTTCTTTGTTCGTTCCTGCATCCTGTGTTGTCGACCATCCGATCGCAGTAGGATAAAATAATATTTCAGCTCCCATCAGCGAAGTGATCCGCGCAGCTTCCGGATACCATTGGTCCCAGCAGATCAGCACACCAATCTTTGCAAATTTTGTTACAAATATTTTGTAGCCGAGATCACCGGGTGTGAAATAAAATTTCTCATAATAATTCGGATTATCGGGGATATGCATCTTCCGGTATTTCCCGAGATACGTACCATCGGCATCGAGGACGGCTGTTGTATTGTGATAGATGCCTTGCGCTCTTTTTTCAAACAATGATGCAATGATGACAACACCCAATTCACCGGCCAGTGCAGCCAACGTTTCCGTTGAAGGCCCCGGAATTGATTCCGCGAGTGAAAAAGCCTCGTAATCCTCTTCATCACAGAAATAAAGGGAGGTGAATAGCTCCTGCAGGCAGATGATCTCCGCTCCTTTCTCATGGGCCTGCCTGATCCGCTCGACAGCCTTCTCCATGTTGACAGCCTTATCTGCCACACAGCTCATCTGGACCAGGCCAACATTTACGATGCTCATGGTTCAAAAATAAGATTGTTTAGGGAGAACGACTTTATACATGATAAACAATGATCCCGATATCACCGGACAAATTCCATAAAATTCGACTTCGATATTACCTGGTATACCGCGTCGGGATAAGCCTCAGTAAAAACTTTCGGAGCTTTACCATCTGTTGCCGACCATTTAAATTCATATGCAAACAATTCTCCGTCACGTTCCTCGATGTAATCAATTTCTTTCTGATCATACGTTCGCCAGAAATATGTGTTGGCAAATATGCGCTCGTATTGATTCTTTTTCATCCGCTCGAGCACACAAAAATTTTCCCATAACTGTCCTGTATCATTGCGCATGCTCAATGGATTGAAATTTTGAATGATCGCATTCCGTATACCCGTATCCAGGAAATAATACTTTTTTGATTTTCCAATTTCATTCCGAAGATTCCTGCTGAGGCTTGATAAGCTCGTGATGACAAATGTTTTTTCGAGCATATCCAGGTAGCGCCGGATGGTATGCACACTCGTATCTATTTTATTGGAGATCTCATTGATGCTGACTTCATGGCCAATCTGGAATGCCAGCAATTTGAGCAGCTCATATATAATATCAGGCCGCTTCAGATTGCCATATGTCAGAATATCCTTGTAGAGATAATTGGAAGTGATATTCATCAACTCCTCTTTCACTTCGGCCTCACTCTTTTGAAAAACATCCGGATACATACCAAAGCGCAACATGTTTTCAATGCCGGCATAAGCCTCTAATGGAGTTGTCGAATCGGCTATTTCCTGAAATGAGAAAGGATAGAGAAAGTAAGTTCTGGATCTCCCAGTCAATGGCTCGGAGGTAGCATGCACTAATTCAAATGCAGAAGAACCCGTCGCGACAAACTGGACCCCCGGGAAAGTGTCGTGCATGATTTTAAGTTTCAGGCCAATGTCAGGTATCGTCTGGGCTTCATCAAAAGCCACGAGCTTTTTATTTCCAATGAGCTGCTCCAGGGCAACAGAATTGGTGGTATCCAGTAGCTCCCTGACCTGAAGCAACTCACAGTTATAATAGATACCATCTTCTTCGGCCACCAGCTTCTTTATCAGGTGGGTCTTCCCAACCCGCCTTGCACCGAATATCAATTGAGTCTTCCCTTTGTAAAGAGATTCTTTTAATGTCCTGAATAATTGCCTGTTGATACTCATCACCCCTATAATTGAAATTTATGAACCTAAGTTCACAAATTATCCATAATTTATGAACATAACTTCACAAATTTTGGCAAAAATGTGAAGTTGCTGTTCTGAGCATAAGCCTTCAGTCTTCGTCAGGGCCTACAAAGCTTCGGGATCGGACAGTTAAGTTTCCCTCCGCCTCCGCCTTCGCCTTTGATTAGCAATGGCCTCCACTTAGCCCTTGGTTCTTTCGTAGGCGGGGGCAAGCCCCGCACAATACACCTTGTTTTTGTGCTCCCTTATTAATCCTAATCTCAATTATTGAGGAAAAAGAAATCTGTGTACAGGTGGGGCTTGCCCCCACCGATGTAAAAATCAGCTTTGTATCGGTTAAAACATTTTAGTAATTCTTCTAGACACTAACAAGTGCGGGGGCAAGCCATTGGTTCTTTCGTAGGGAAAATATAAGATTATATGTGCCTGAAAATAAAGCACAACATGACGTAAAATTCGTCAATTACCCTATCTTCACCCTCCCGTGTACCTCAACTGCCACACATACTACTCCTTTAAATATGGCACCCTCTCCCCGGAAGACCTGGCAGAAGGCGCCTCCCGGCGTGGTATCACAGCATTGGTACTGACTGACATCAACAACACCTCCTGCGCCGTCGCCTGGATCAATGAATGCAAAAAACGCGACATCAGACCAGTCCTCGGCGTCGAATTTCGCATCGACGGCCGCTTCCTCTACACCGGCATCGCCCGCAATGCAGAAGGATGGCGCGAACTATGCGAACTCCTCACAGCATGCTCTCTCGAAGGCATCCCATTGCCCCCGCAGCCACCCGAGATGGAGCATGTCTATATCATCTACAGACCTGAGGCGGGTATTCCCGAAAACCTGCGTCCTTATGAATACATCGGCATTATGCCCGCAGAAGCGAACAGCTTATTCACCTCGTCACTGCGGGAACACGCCGACCG
>JANMVA010000619.1:0-5961 GCA_031392195.1 Saprospiraceae bacterium
TTGGTGGCATGTGTCATCGCACCTCCAAGTTCTTCACTTGTCACTTCCTCATTGGTCACCGTCTTCACCACATTCGGTCCTGTCACAAACATATAGGAACTGCCTTCTACCATAATCGTAAAATCAGTCATCGCAGGACTATAAACGGCACCTCCGGCACAAGGACCCATGATGGCACTGATTTGCGGTACCACACCTGATGCCCTCACATTCCGATAGAAAATATCAGCGTATCCCGCGAGTGATTTCACTCCTTCCTGTATGCGCGCACCCCCACTATCATTTAACCCTATTAATGGAACACCATTTTCAATAGCCAAATCCATGATCTTGCAGATCTTCTCAGCATGTGTTTCTGAAAGTGCACCACCAAAAACAGTAAAATCCTGTGCATAGGCATATACCAGTCTACCGTCAACGGTACCGTAACCTGTGACAACTCCATCTCCATAGAACTGCTGCTGATCCATGCCAAAATCAGAGGTCCGGTGCACGACCATCATCCCGATCTCTTCAAAACTACCCTCGTCCATCAGCAATTCGATCCGTTCCCGCGCCGTGAGCTTCCCTTTTGCATGTTGCTGGGCGATCCGTTCTTTGCCACCTCCGAGCAATGCTAAATCGCGCCGCCTGGACAATTCATCTGATTTTTTATTCATTTGCTTGGTAACTTAGGCCCAAAATAATTAATATACCAGCAAGATGATGAATAGAGATGTATCTACCCTCCCCTTGTCCAGGCTTGTACTTGAGATGCAGGAGTCCGCAACATTGAAAATGGCTAAGCTGGCCAGGGAGCTGAAATCGAAAGGGATCGATGTGATCGACCTCAGTCTTGGCGAACCTGACTTTGATACACCTGAACATATTAAGGATGCTGCCAAGAAAGCTCTTGACGAAGGCTATACGAAATATACACCTGTCAATGGCCTACCGGAATTACGTGACGCGATTGTCCGAAAATTTGCCAGGGAAAATGGATTGAATTATACCCCAAATCAAATAGTTGTTTCGAATGGTGCCAAGCAAAGTGTGTATAATCTATGCATGGCACTCCTCGACCCCGGTGACGAAGTCATCCTTCCTGCACCATATTGGGTGTCATATTATGAGATTGTGAAAATGGCAGGCGGAGTTCCCGTGGTCGCTTATTCAAATATTGAAAATGATTTTAAATGCAGTCCTGAACAGATTGAAGCACTCATCACAGACCGGACAAAATTTATTCTTTATTCATCTCCCTGCAATCCAAGCGGATCCGTTTTTTCGTTTGATGAATTGAAATCGATAGCTGAAATGCTTCAGCAGTATGATCATGTATTGGTCGTCTCGGATGAGATCTATGAGCATATCAATTTCTCAGGAAAACATTGTTCGATAGCAGAAATGGATGGCATGCAGGACAGGACAGTCATCATCAATGGCATGTCAAAAGGCTATTCCATGACGGGCTGGCGACTCGGATATATCGCGGGACCTGCATGGGTTGCTGATGCATGCACCAAAATCCAGGGACAGGTCACAAGCGGTGCAACATCCTTTGGTCAAAAAGCAGCAGCTGTTGCTCTGGATGCTGATCAAACACCTACACGTGAAATGGCAGAGGCTTTTCACAAAAGACGAGACCTCATTATTTCTTTGTTCGAACAAATCCCTCTTCTCCTGATAAACCGTCCACAAGGAGCGTTTTATATTTTTCCGGATGTGTCAGCTTATTTTGGAAAACAAACAGCGGACCACCACGTCGTAAAGGATGCAGATGATCTCAGTTTGTATTTATTAGCTGAAGCACGAGTCAGCACTGTATCGGGTGTAGCATTTGGAAATGAGAGGTGCATCCGTTTATCCTACGCAACGTCAGAGGAGAAATTAAAGGAAGCCGCGACAAGAATAGCCGAAGCACTTTCCAAACTCAAATAGATTATCTGGCTACTTCGAAATCCTGGTTGACATATTTCAGGATCCGCACTTTTGCATTTTCATAATACAATGGCTTCTTGATGTCAGAAGGCCGATTGCTGTCTGATTTATACACAGGTTTAATATCAAAACCAGAAGCAAGTCCAAATTCACCGGAAGGTTTACCCTTTGTAAGTGCATCCTTTCCCCCCTCTTCCAATGAATGTGCAAGCCACATCAATAAATCATAACCGAGATATGCCTGACTATCTGGCATCGTAAAATATGCTCTGTAAAATTTATCTCTGAAACTGCGATAAGTTGAATGATCTGTATTGACGTGAGTGGGGCTACTGATATGGACAGAGAGGCTTTCCATATAATTCGGATTGAGGTTGCTGAAACCTGTCCACTGTGGCAATCCAAAAACAATGACATCGTGGGTTCCTTTATCTGCATGGAGTTTTCGGAGAAATGAGCTCACAAACTGTTCATCCGTTTTAGCATAATAAGGCATGATGAAAATTGTTCCTTCGCGATCATCCAGTAAGAAGCCCAGATTTGTTTTAGCAAGTTCGATAGATGTATCATCGATGATGAGGTCTTCCGTCCTAAGGGCTGTATTTTTCTTAAAAGAAGTCAGGCGTTGAATTTCAGTTGGATTGTTGCGTGCTACCAGATATATTTTTCTGTCACTCAATTCATCCGCTATATAATCCATGATGGCCTCCGCATTTTTACTCAACCCCGGAACGGTCTGAATGAAGTATGGATTTTCTGAATCAAGGTTGAATGCAGGAAGCCAGGGTGAGACAACGATTTTCTCATTTAAGGCTCCAAATGATGCTACTGCTTCTATATTCTCTTTATCATAAGGACCGACAATGACATCTGATCGCCTCAATGCCGGATCCTTTAATATCTCGTTTAATGTCGCTACTGAAATCTCTGTATCAAAAGTGCGAACAGTGACAGGTAGTCCCTGTTTCTCGATTTCCTCCGCGGCAATTCGCATACCTCCATAATAATGAAGAAATCTGGAAAGTCTTGAATCAATCTGAGTTTCCAGGTCCGGATAATTCTCACTATTCAGCGGGACGAGCAAGCTGATCTCATACTTGTCTTTAGTATCCGGAGAATCAATCGGATCTCCCTTATCTGTCACGATGGGAGCTGATTTATCTTCGGTCCATTTGATCGTATCTACTTTGACAGCATCACGTGGAACGAGGATGTATGTGCCGGTGGCAGGATCGTAAACGCTAACCTTATCTTCCGTCCTTACAGGAGGAGTGTTGGTAGTCGGTTTGCCTGTTTTTTTTGTAGTTGAACAGGCGATTGTGGTCAACAAAAGCAAAAACAGGACAATAATACTATTCCCATTCAATCGTTGCCGGTGGTTTCGTACTGATGTCATAAACTACTCTGTTGATCCCTTTTACTTTATTAATGATTTCACTTGATATTTCGGCTAGCAGGTCATAAGGAAGCCTGCTCCACTCTGCTGTCATTCCATCAACTGAATTAACGGCGCGAATAGCTAATGTGTTTTCATAACTCCGCTCATCACCCATCACGCCAACAGATTGTACCGGTAATAAAATGGCGCCTGATTGCCAGATCTTGTCATACCAGTCATGCTTCCTGAGCAAATGCGTGTAAATAGCATCAGCCTCCTGCAAGGTTGCAACTTTTTCAGGTGTAATGTCTCCAAGGATGCGGATGGCCAATCCAGGACCCGGAAATGGATGCCGCTCCAAAATCTCTGCTGAAATGCCTAATGCATGTCCCACCTTACGAACTTCATCTTTGAAAAGCATACGTAATGGCTCGATGATCTTGAGTTTCAAAATGTCAGGGAGTCCCCCTACGTTGTGATGAGATTTGATGGTTTGAGATGGTCCATGTACAGAAATAGACTCGATGACATCGGGATAAATCGTACCCTGACCAAGCCATTTCACACTTGGATATGCAGCAGCTTCTTCTTCGAACACTTCAATGAACAACCTGCCGATGGTTTTTCGCTTAAGCTCGGGATCGGTGATACCTGCAAGCGCATCGTAAAACTTTTGCTTGGCATCAATCCCATGGACGTTGAGGCCCATTACAGCATAGCGATCAAGAACGGATTGAAATTCATCTTTTCTCAACAAGCCATTGTCAATAAAAAAGCAGTGAAGTTTTTCACCAATCGCGCGATGCAGGAGGACTGCAGAAACAGTGCTATCGACACCTCCTGACAAAGCCAGTAAAACCTCTTCACCATTCGTGGACTTCTGAATTTTATCAATCGTCTCTTCAATAAATAACTCTGGTGTCCATTTCTGGGTAAATCCCGCGATACCTCGCAGGAAATTCTTCAACATATCATGACCATGGAGAGAATGGGTCACCTCCGGATGATATTGCACTGCACAAACCATCTTATCTAAAACTCCCTGCTTACTTGCGTAGGCAGCTACAGGAATACTATCTGTTTCGGCGAGCAATTCATAACCCTCAGGAATTTCAAGTATGCTATCACCATGCGACATCCACACCTGCGAACCTTCCGGAATACCTGCGAACAAAGGATGTTTTGGATGAATAATGTGTAGCCTTGCTTTACCATACTCCCGCTTATCTGATCTTTCAACCCGGCCACCAAAAACATCCGCCAAATATTGGGCGCCGTAACAAATGCCGAGGATTGGTACTTTTCCAATCCATGGACTCAGATCTGGCCGAAGAGCATTTTCGTCTTTGACAGAAAAAGGACTTCCGGAAAGGATCAATGCTTTTACATCTTCAGGTACAACAGACGGTAAGGCGTGGTAAGGAAGGATCTCACTGAAAATTTCAAGTTCTCTGACGCGCCTTGCGATGAGCTGCGTGTATTGCGCACCAAAATCGAGAATTAAAGCCTTTTCCTGCATTGATTGTTTTCTAATATTTATTCCTCCAACAAACCTCTTCCTTCTTTTTTGATCTTCCCTTCTTCACTCAAAGTCTTCATCAGTTTATCAAGGATGCCATTGACAAAATCTTTGCTTTTAGGCGTGCTGTATTCTTTTGATATATCCACATATTCATCCAGTGTGACTTTAGTGGGGATCGTTGGGAAAAAGAGGAATTCGACAAGTGCCATTTTAATAATGATGACATCAAGAACGGCCAACCTTTCCATATCCCAGTTCTTGAGCGTGGGCTCGATCAATTTTTCAAGGTCTTCCGCCTGCTCCATCGTGACACCGATCAGACGTCTGCCAAACTCAATTACAGTATCGTCATCCGGCAAATAATCATCGAAAAAACGATCACGGGCATCCGGCAATTGCTTGATTATTTTTTTGAAAGCACCGATGACAAGCGATTTATCTTCCTGCCAGAATGGATACTGGTCATCAACGATCTCCTCGTAGATTTCATTTTTACGCAATTCCCTGTAGATATCCAGCAGGTATTCCCTGTGCCCGGCATCGTCTACCTCACTGAACACATATTTCCTGTACTCCGGTGATTTTGCAAAGGTGTTGTACATCTTCAGCAGCAGGTCCTGGTCCAGCCGGGTGCCGAATGAGCGTTCATCAAAATACTTACGGAGGGCTTTATTCTTGAAAAGGGACTGGACAAGGTGATTTTCGAAGAGCCTGGCATTCCATGTGAGGTCATCCTGGTCCGGTCGAAGCTTTGCCTGACGGGTATCACGATCGACGACAGCGTGATGCGTGATCTCCATGATCAGGAACAGATTGAATAACAGGCTTTCATACGCCAGATCGACCGCCTTATCGTAACGGTTCAATATTTCATGATGGCTTACTCCCGGGTCACGATCAAGCGAATAAAGCAATTGCATCACTTTGACCCTTATACTTCTCCTGCTTACCATATGGGATTATACCTCAGATTGATTCAACGAACATACGGCCACAAATAAAAGCTATTTGTACTACCCTTCCAAGAACGAATAACAATTTTTTTTATGTGTTCAATAAATTCTTGTGTCTTCCTTGTCTTTAATTGAGCTGCATAGTCTTCGGCAGTTGTCGTTTATGCCACATATCGACAACAGTCCCG
>JANMVA010000623.1:0-10293 GCA_031392195.1 Saprospiraceae bacterium
CACACACTACCACCAAAATGCCCAAAAGCCCGTTTGTCATTTATTGTTTTTATGGTTTGCCAAATAGAATAGGAAGGTAATTGCCGGATAAAAGAAAACAGGTAACAGTTTATGCCCGGCTCAAGGGTCCTTTCGAATTTACTGTATAGATCAGCGCCGACTATATCATCACTGTCTACAAACTGAATCCACTCTCCCCGCGCTACACGGAGGCCGGCATTCCTGGCATGTGGCAGACCCTGATTTTTAGGTAATTGAACTAACCTTACGTTTTCATTCTTTATTTGCCTGACCAACTCGACTGACCTGTCCGCACTGCCATCGTCCACTACAATGATTTCCATTTGCAATCCATGGTGCTCTTGTTGCAATATCGATTGAATTGCATTTTCGATATAGGATTCCGAATTATACATCGGAATGATGACGGACACATCCGGTTTAAGGTCCATAGGCCAGTTGCACACAGGGGCTTTTAAAGAGCCTCAATATACCATGTAAATAATTCTAACCAGGCAGGGGCAAGCCCTGCCAATACAATTCGAGAAAAATGTATTGGTGGGGCTCGTCCCCACCTTAGCTCCAAACAATCGCTTTCACTTAGTTCCTGACACTGCAATACATTTGGACATATTTACATCCAAAAAATGCCTGACATGAAGATCGCCGTCATAGTACCGTCCCTCCGTGAGCGTGCACCCGTGCAGGTTGCTATTGCTGTGGCGGTTCAACTTGCCCGGGAAGGTCATACGGTTACAGTTTATTATTTCAAAACATCATCAGGCTTAAACCAAAGAGAAGCTGTCAGGTACAAAAAAATCAATTTTTTCAGCCGCATTCCCTGGAATGAATATGATATTATTCATAGCCATGGCTTCCTGCCGGATGCATTTGTTTCGCTGAGAAAGTCCGGGCGCTGTCGTGCAAAATCAGTGACCACTGTCCATAATTATGTTTTTACAGAATTAAAAATGCTCTATAACCTGGTCGTCTCCAGGATCGTTGGATGGTCATGGGTATTCTTTTGGAAAAGAATGGATCACATGGTTGTGCTTACTGATGATGCATTAAAATATTATCAGGCCATCTTATCCAATAAGCCAATGAGCAGGATCTATAACGGGAAAAACATGATACAGGACCAGGGCGTGATCTTGCCACAACATCGTCTATTGGCAGAAGAGATCAGGAAAAAATATACTTATTGCATTGGCACGACTGCCGCCCTTATTTCCAGAAAGCGAATAGATATCCTGGTCCGGCATCTCAGTAGAGTGGAGACTGGTGGCCTGCTCATTTTGGGAGAAGGACCTGAAAGAAATCATCTTGAGGATCTAGTCGCCAAACATAGTTTACATGACAGGGTAAAGTTCTTAGGATATATTCCCCGGGCTCATGCGTATAATGAGTTATTCGATATCAGTGCGCATCCTTCGATGAGTGAAGGATTCAGTCTTTCCCTGATAGAAGCAGCATTGTATCAAAAGAAAATTGTTTGCACTGACATCCCAAGTTTCCGTGAGGCCTTTACGAACGACGAAGCAACTTTTTTTGATCGTCAGAATGAATTCTCAATTGATCAGGCCATACAGGAAGCATGGCAGGATAATCAAAAACCAAAAAATGCTTTCAATAAGGCGATAGCGTATTACTCCGAAGAGCGTATGGGACAGGAATATGAAACGTTATTCCTCTCATTGCTTTAGAACGCAGATTAATTACGATTGATTATGATCATTTTCGTTTCGTGAAGATGTGATTACAATAGAATTAAATCATAACAAATCATAATGAATCTTAACTAATCTGCGTTCCTGCGTTTAGTGAGAAGTGAGTGGTGGCTTTATCGGAAATATCCATTCCCGAAGAAACCCCCAAGACCAGGCGGTCATGATCAACATGATCACGAGTGGTACCTGTAGGCCAACGCCTGGGGATTTCCATTTTATCATTCCTTTGATGGAGAAATAAAGGAGAAATAAAAATGCAATGACCATGATGCAGGACAATACAAGAAAACTTTTACTCCATAACAAAAAAATAATAGTCAATAAGCTTAAAGGAAGACTTAGTCCGATAAGCACATGAGTTATGTTCAGTAACCGTTTATCTTTTTTCCCCACCTGCAACCGTCCAATCGCATAACGGTAGAATTGCCTCCACAGTTTTCCGGGAGTAGGGCGGCGGTAATGAAACACTTTTACATCCGGTGTATACAATAATCGACATCCTAAGTCCAGGATCTTGCGATTCAATAAAGTATCATCACCTGTCAACATGCTTTCATCCAAAGGCATCACTTTGCTTAGGATGGATTGTCTATAAATGGCATTACAGCCCGGGATGCTACTGACCTCTTTCACTTCATTGAGATCTCTGGCATGAATGGAGCCGGCAGCAAAAACAGGTTGGTCGAACACAAAACCAACTGCTTTTCCAAAATCACTTTCATCCGAAGGTGTGAGATTCGGGCCTCCAACGCAAGCAACCGTTTTATCTTTTTCAAAATACTTTATGCTGTTGGACAGCCAGTGAATATCGACCACACAATCTGCATCTGTGAAGGCAATTAAATCTCCACGGGCTTTTTCAAATCCTATGTTTCTGCCCGGCGATACGGTTTGCTTAGCATTGCTGATAACTGTAGCTCCCATTTCGCGGGCAACACCGAGGGTATTATCCGTAGAAAGACCATCCACTATGATAATTTCAATCTTCTCCTTCGGATAAACCAGTTGATTCAGGCTTGTGATGCAACCACGGATAAGCTTCTCCTCATTTTTCGCAGGGATGATAATGGAGATAAATGGGAGTGGCGTCATGACGTATGATTCAAACTGCTTTTACCAGTCCCGGGTATCCTGTTTTTGATTTCTTCTGATCAGCGAAAGTTGTTCTGTGATCAGTCCCAGGAAAAAGAAAATCAGTGTGGCGATGATACCCAGTAAAGTACCTGTGCTAATTCCACGCCCTGCAAGTACCAACGGCACACCCCAGAGAAGTGTAATGGTCAGTGTGAGCGCCGAGATCGGCAAAAAGATCTTCATAGGATTAAACAACACAAGAATGTTGACGATTTCCATCACCGTTTGAAATGCGGTCTGCATTCCAATCGTGCTTTTCCCTTTCAACCTGCTGGAAATCGTGATCGGTTCTTCCAGCACGAGATGCCGGTTGTTGATAAACACTAACGTAATAATATCACTGAAAGCCATGGTGTCCGGAGCCAGGTGAAGATATTTGCGAGCCAGCGCGGTGGGATAAATCTTCATGCCTGAATTGATATCATAGATCGGTACCTGCATCAGCATCTGGGCTATGCTACGGATTATTGATTTACCGATGCCGCGTGAAACGGTTTCGGATTTACTACCTCTTCTGGATCCTACCACCATATCCGCATCGTTACGTTGCATGCAGGAGAAAAGTTTCTCGATATCCGCCATATGATGCTGCCCATCAGCATCAATGGTCACTACATACGTCGTTTCACAGGCCTGGATTCCACTTTTGATTGCAGCACCATACCCTTTATTCAGTTTATGATGAATAGCAATAAAGGAGTCATCCCCCTGAAAAGGCAATAGTATTTCTTTCGTCTTATCTGTAGAGCCGTCATTCACAACAATGATTTTCCAATTTCGATGACGGCAATATTCAATTAACAGCGGCAGAATCTCCACCAGGTTTTCAGCTTCATTGTAAGCCGGCATCACAATCGTCAACAATGGTTTTTCATTCATACCCTCTGCTTCTGTTGCATTCACTTATTCATCAATGATAAAGCTTTCTGATAGTGATGTTTTAACGTGGACTGCAGTATTGTCGTAAGTATTCACCGGCAGGTGCAAATCCTAATTCCGCGGCACTTTTAAGATCCATGCATCCATCAGCATTCCCCATTTTTATCTTGGCAACACCGCGGTTACCGAAAGCCTCAGCGAAATCTTGCTTTAAGTCTATCGCTTTATTCAGATCCTCAATCGCACGCGGGTATTGACTTTGAAGTATGAAAACTGTTCCCCGGTTATTGTAAGCCATATAATAATCAGGGTTGAAAGAAATGGCCTTGTCATAGTCTGCTAAAGCCTGATCCAACCGGTTTAACTCCTTATAAACGGATCCACGATTGTTGAATGCTTTTTCAAATTCAGGCCGGTAGCTAATGGCTGAATTATAATCCGCAAGGGCCTGTTCATATTTCTTTTGTTTTTTAAACATATTCCCCCTGTTATAATAAGCCATCGAAAATTTTGGATGGATAGCAATGGCTTTGTCAAAATCGCTTAATGCCTCTTGAATTTTATCTTGATCCGCGAGAGCATCTCCACGATTATTATAAGGCCTGGCCTTACCCGGTGATTTCTCTATGCTGTCTGTGCAGAGTGTGATTTCATCTTTCCATACGCTGTTGCGCCGGTATGCCAGGAATGAATTGACAACAATGATGAATGCCAGGGCGATGCCCATGTATTTAATGTTTTTCCTGGCTAACAAATACACCACATAAACGAGGATGAGGAAATATCCAAAGGAAGGCAGATAGGTCCGGTGTTCAAAGATGAGATCCTGGAGCGGAATAATACTGGACTCGATTGCTATGGTGAGGAAGAACCAAAATATTCCGAAGGAAATGATCCTTTGTTTTTTGAAAAAGTAAATACCCAGTGCGATCAAACCTACCAGCACCAGGAAACTTATCCATGCGCGGGGATCAAGAAACGACATCACCAGTTTATAATTATAATCAAACACCTGGTTGACCGGCACGATCAGCAACTGGATATATTTAAGGAGGACACTGAATTGAGTCATGAGATAGCGCGGCGCCGTGATGTCTTTATTCCCCATGTCCGGGTCTACAAATGAAGGATTCATCACGTAGCCTGAATAACTGTAGAAGCCCAGTGCAATTAAAGAAATCAATGCTGCTCCGATCAGCAAGACCCGCTTGTCTTTAAAAGAAATGGCATTCTGTCCGGTTCGCAAAAAGAAAATTTCCAAAAGGACAATGGCAAATGGAATCGTAAAAGCATACTCTTTTGTCAACATGCCAAATAAAGCTGAGATCCCGCACCCGATAAGCAACCTGGTCTTTACTGTTTTTCCCTTAGCCGTCATCCGGCTGCTCATGTAAAGGATCAGGGAGAGGAAATAAAACATAGTTGACATAGATGTCATGCGCTGCACAATGTAGGTCACACTTTGCGTGGCTAGCGGGTGTGAAACGAATAACAACGCGACTGCCATGGATAAGATGGTTTTCTCTTTTGGCATGAATTTGTCTTTCAAAACAGGAGTTGAGAAAATCAAAAAAGAAAACCAATAGACCAGGATGGCATTGATGAGATGAATGATAAGGTTGACCAGATGGTAACCCCATACATTGAGTTGGCCGTAATGATAATTCCAGGCAAATGAGTAGATGGCTAGAAATCGGGTTTGGCTAAACTCCCACATGGCCTGGATGTTTGATAAACTCCGGATGGATGGATTTTCCCGGATATTGTTCAAATCATCAAGATGGAATGTACTCCCAAAAGTATTTGAATAGATTAAAATCCCGAGGATCAGGATAGCGGCCAAACCATTACGGGCCTCAGAACTTCCGAAAATATTCGATATAGGTGAAAAGTAGTTTTTCGGCCTGGCTGGCCTGATGTTTCCCTTCTTTTTTGCTTTGTCTTTGGACATGCACTCAATGGATTTAGTTGGTACGACAAACATACGATTTGGTATTCAGGAAAAGGCATGGAGCATGGAGCATGGAGCAGGGTGAGGTGATACTGCAAAATCAATAGGTATAAAGCAGAAAGCAATTGGCAATAAACAATAGGTAAGAGGTAAAAGGTAAGAGGTAAAAGGTAATGGGCAATTCAAAGCATGGCTTTGATCCCGCCATTTGATAAAATGCAGCGGGAAGGCAATGGGCAATAGGTAAAAAACAAAGGGCAAGGAATTACGCGATATTTAGTGGTTGCTTGGTCACAATAGTAGGCGCATGACAGATAACTCTACTCACGTGAGTACCTTGCATTTGCAGCTGATACGCAGTCCTTCTGATTGGTTCTGGATATAATGATTTTGGTATATTCGCTAAAACCTGAAGAATTCAGACTATTGCCACGAAATGATGCGGGATAAGCCTGAAAATATCAGGCATGTAAGCAAGTGATGTGCCATTAAGCTGATCGATTTATTAAGTGCAAAATCCTTAACTTTGCTTTATGAAAATTCCAGTCCAATATGTAAACGATGAAGATGGCAATGTGAAAGCTATCCAGGTACCTATATCTGAGTGGAAAAAGGTTTTAACAAAACTTAAAAAGTATGAGCATGCGTTAAGTTTAAAAGCTGATCTATCAATTGCTTTTGAACAAGTTGCCCAAATGAGGAAAACTCGCGGATCAAAGGAAACATTAAAGGAATTTTTGAATGGGCTTTGATATCATCCCAACAGAAATATTTAAGAAGGAAGCAAAACGGTTAAGTAAAAAATTTCCATCTCTCAAAGAAGAACTCAGAGAACTTGATCGACTACTAACAGAAAATCCAAAATCCGGAGTCGATCTTGGTCACAATACTTTTAAGATCAGACTTGGAATCAAGAGCAAAGGAAAAGGGAAAAGAGGGGGAGGACGAGTTGTCACCTACGTTCTCTCCAAAGAAAAGGAAGTTTATCTTCTAATCTTATGGGATAAGTCTGAAAAGGATACGATTGACAATAAGACTATTAAATCAATTATTGAAAAACTGCACAAGAAAAAAACGGACCCATAACAAAAGCTGTCCACAATGGCGGACAATCGAAAGCTCAATACCGTTTACACTGCATAAGAAATCGCTAACTTGAAGACATGTGTCTGGACTGCCACTCTGAACAGCTTGGATCGTAATGTACGATGCTGACAAACCACGTTAGACAAATGAAAACGGTTCAAGACTATATTACTTCAGACTTGTTGAATTGGCTTCACGACAACAATTTCAAACACCGACAAGCCCAAATCCAGACGGACAAGGGGACTCTTAATAATTTGTATAACGACAAGTTTTGCTTAAAAATTTATGACAGACTCGGACATGGGTTTGGAGTTACCATTAACGTAGCAGACAAGTATGACGAAAGCATTTTCGACAACGATAGTTTTAATCTGCATTGGGCTTTTGAGTATTTTAAGATAAAACAAACAGCATCATTTGACAGTCGAACAGTAAATCAGTATGAGCAAAACTTGCCAAACTTAATGTCGGACATTAAAAACATTATCCCACGACTAAATCAATTGACTTTTTTGGAATGGGGCAGTATGAAGGAGTGGATAGCCCTGGAAGCGAGAAAACATATGGAAAACAAGATTTTATTTACAGAAAATCAAAAATTTAACCAATGGTGGCTCTGGCTTATTTTGCTTGGGTCAAATGCACTTGTTGCTTATGGTGTTATAATCCAGGTTGTCTTTAATAAACAATTTGGTGACAAGCCGTCTGGTAATGTCGAACTTCTACTTGTATTCGCATTAACACTTTTAATAACTTTTTCATTGTACATTTTAAGACTTGAAACTGTAATCAAGACAGATGGCATTTATGTGAAGTTTTTTCCTTTTCACGGTTCCTTTAGACGCTATCCATGGGAGAACATACAAAAATCATATGTTCGAAAATACAGTCCAATTGGCGAATATGGTGGATGGGGTCTTCGAGGCTTAGGGAAAAACAAGGCACTAAATGTATCCGGCAATCAAGGCTTACAACTTGAATTAGAGGGAAATAAAAGGTTGTTAATTGGAACAAGGAAACCTGAGGAAATAATTGAAGTATTGCGGAAAATCGGAAAGCAATAGTATTTACAATTCCAAAAGTAATTCAAGTTGAACTTTTTTATTAAGTCTGCATTAGGTTGCCAAAGAAAACTCCTGTCAACGGGTAATTAATATTGGAGTGTTTGAGAAAATCCAACTCTTTTATTTCTCACGGCTCACGGCTCACGAATGGGATGAGCGAGGACTTATCGATTATTAATTCCGGTTCTCTCATAAAACTCCGACTTCCCCTCATGACACAAATACCCGATTATGATTCCGCCAGGCACTTCTAATTTCACGATCTGTCGTACATCACCCCGCACATTAATCCCCGTAGCACCATAATCAACAGGAACGAGCTCATTATTTTCTTTCTTCATTATGATCCCGTGATTCCCATTCAACCGGCCCAGTTTAACTTTTGTTTTTGTCATATTCCCTGCAGTGAGAATTTCTTTGGTACCATTCTGATTGATATCAGTGCTGACAAAAGAAAACACAGGAGCTACCTGCATATCTGATGGCAATGCATATCGTTTGAATTTCCCAACTTCCCATTTAAAGATGCTGTTTTCAAGCGTTTGTACCTGATGTATATGAGTGGTATCATACGCGTCTCCAAGCAATGTGTGGATATTCGCTTTAGCATACAAGCCAAATGAACCGAATCGCTTATTCATCTTCGGAACTTGCCTGATCATATCCTCACGGGGAGGGAAGGGATAAGTATCATCGATGTGATAATAAGCGATGATCGGATCCGGACTTCCGTTCCCATCATAATCATCATAGTAAAGCCTGAGCGGATGATTGACTGAAGCAGTAAGTTGATTATTCGTACCAAGGTTTCCTGCAAGGAGTTCTTTTACGCCATCACCATCTGAATCTTCCATGTAAACGGATTGCCATAAACCGCCCTCCTGTGCTTGAAAAAAATTGGAAGTCACATTTGTTATGCTTAAATCCGTTTTAATACTGAAAACCTGCAAAGGTTTCCATTCTGCGGCAACAATTATTTCATCCGTACCGTCCTGATTCACATCAGCTACTATGATATCATTGACACAACCCGCATCGATCTTTGTTTCATGGATTTCATGCTTACCCAACGTATTCTTTTTGACAATACAAAGTGGACTTACTTGTGGAAACCTGCCCTGATAACTATTACTACCGACAATATATGTCTGATCAGCAGAAGATGTATCTGAGATGAAGGCGATGGAAGATGGATTGGCATCCGGTGTAGATAGAAATTCCAGAAGCCTGAATTTTCCTTTTCCGTCATTGGAATAGAAATAAACCCCTTTATCGGGATCCTCCTGATGAAACATGTACGAACCAACTGCGGCGACAAGATCATTGTCTTTATCACCATCAAGGTCCATTAAGATCGCATCTGAAATATCCTTTCCTGCCGGGATCAGATCAGACTTTTGAAATGTACCATGGGAAGCCTGAGAAAATAATACAGTTGGATTCTCCTTATCACCCATGATGATCAGGTCTTCTTTCCCATCCCTGTTCACATCGCCAGTCAAGCCAACTGGACCCACATCCGTCATGAAAAATGGAAGCAGCAACTGAGATTTAAAATCATTGAATGTAGAAGCTGTTCGTTCATATGCAATGACTTCAGTGGGAACGAAGTATGGTTCTGATTTGATATCCTTTATCTGAAGAGTGTTGGGAGAATAATTTATTTGATTTAGTTGATTTACCTGTCCTCCACCTTGGACCTGTTCCTTTCCGTCAGGCCAAAGAATGTAAACTGAATCAACAGCATCTATATCTCCAAGGCCAAAGAAAATTTTATTTTCCACACCTGATTGAAACCCCCTGCAGGTCTGTAATTCTTTCGTGAAAGATTTATCTCCCGCATACACTACCACTTTTGAACCCAGGCCATCCATATTCTTCGCGGGACCTTTCAGCTTGAAGGTGATATAATTGTTGTCACGATGATCATTTTCATTGTTCCTGTAAAGCCATGCATACTCATTGGAATTGTTAACGACGATATCCAGATCACCATCATTGTCAAGATCACCATAGGCGGCACCTTGAGAAACACTGGGCTTGATTAGTTTCCATGCCTGGTTTTGGTTGATAAATTTTTCTCCACCTTGATTTGAAAAAAAATAATTGGGCTGCAGGATTGGTGGCATGCTTTTGACGTAATCTTCAAAATTGCCTTCCTCTTCTCCTCTGTCGATTTTGACCACCAGGTCCATTGTAAACTGGAGAAAATCCATATCCGTGTGATCTCTCAGGTAACCATTCGAAATAAACAGATCCTGGTATGAATCATGATCAAAATCGATGAATAACGGTGCCCAGCTCCAATCGGTATTGGACACACCCATCATCTGTGCTTTCTCGGAGAATGTCTGATCACCGTTGTTGACCTGCAGTACATTCTTCATGTATTGCGGCTGAAAACCTTTATCAATCATGCTCTTCACTTTGTCGTAATTATCAGCCC
>JANMVA010000209.1:0-12506 GCA_031392195.1 Saprospiraceae bacterium
TTCAGTGATCCCCTGGGCAAAATGTTGCAGGACCTGGACGAAGAAGACCGGGATTAAACCATGGATTTAAGTCGTGGAGTTTGCCTTTTTCCATGGATGATCCATCGCGTTATGTCGATAACAAAGGGCTTTTCTCAAGGCCCGCATACTATTTAATATATCTTTGACGCTCTTACACACAGAAAAAACCTGCAACTGTGAGCATTCTCATTTTCCTTATTATCTCCTACATCCTGCTGAGTATCAGTTTGTATCTCCTGTTCCCCAAAGCGAATGTCAAAGCCGTAAAAGGACTGATCCCCGGTGTCAACTTTGTGGAATGGTGTAAAATCATCGGTCGCAAGCCTGCCTATGCATTATGGCTGCTCTTCCCGATCGTCAACATCTTTATCTACTGTGGTATGGCAGTCGACTTGGTGCGATCATTCAATAAATTCAGATTTGTCCACAGCGCACTGGCCGTGATCTATGCACCTGCTATTTTTACGATGATCGCCTTAAACAAGAAGGATGTTTATGCCGGACCGGTTATCCCGCGTGAAGAAGAATATAAAAAGCAGGTCGCGGATGCGATTAAAACGAATAAGCCACGTCAGCTCGAAAAACTAAAGGCAAGTCCTTTTCATAAATCCGCGATCCGTGAGTGGACAGAAGCAATTGTCTTTGCCGTGTTCGCAGCGGCATTTATCCGCATGTTTTTACTGGAAGCTTACAAGATCCCAACACCTTCTATGGAAGGATCCTTATTAGTAGGTGATTTCCTTTTCGTTAGCAAAGCGCATTATGGGATTCGTACGCCAATGACTGTCGCCATGTTTCCATTATTGCACAATACAATTCCTTTTATTGGGTCTGAATCATATCAGGAAAAACCATCACTACCATATTTCCGTCTTCCCGCGTTAGAATCCATTGATCGCAATGAACCCATCGTATTTAACTGGCCTGTAGGAGACAGTGTTTATCTGTCGCCTGTACGCTCATATACTGCACAACAAGTTCGTACGAATAAAGATGTTGCGGCTGATGTAGGCAATGCTAAATTGATTACACGCCCGATCGATAAAAAGGATCATTATATCAAGCGTTGTATCGCAATTGCCGGCGACAGCCTCCAGATCAGGGACAAGCAAGTATATATTAATGGTGTGGCCGCAGAAAATCCGGACCACATGCAGTTTATGTACCAGGTCCAATCCACAAACCTTAACTGGGAACGGGTGGCATCGCTTGGCATTAAAGTGCCGCAAAATAAAATTGTTCCCTACTATCTCGATCAGGAACAGGTCAATGCACTGAAGAGCATGGACCCGGCGATCAGGATAGAACCGTTCGACATGACACCTTATTCTTCAGGACTCTTCCCGTTTGATGAGCAACACTTTAAATGGACGGTGGATAATTATGGTCCGATCTATATTCCGAAAAAAGGAGCTACGGTATCATTGACACCTGAAACGATTGCATTGTACAGACGCGTTATCGATGTGTATGAAAACAATGATTACGAAGAAAAGGGAAACCAATACATCATCAATGGCCAGCCGGCTACAACCTATACGTTTAAGCAGGATTATTTCTGGGCGATGGGGGACAACAGGCATAATTCAGAAGACTCCCGCGCATGGGGCTTTGTTCCGCATGATCATATCGTAGGAAAACCTTTATTCATATGGTTCTCCACAAAGGATGGCAATATGAGCAACGGCATCAATTGGAACCGTGTCATGACCTCGGCTTATAAAATGAAATGAGTAATGTGAAACAAGAAGGGGATATTTTGTTTATCACATGATAATCGTTTATGATGACCCGGACTATAGTTTTATCATTCGTCTTCTTTGTTTGCATCTCTCATCTCTTTTCTCAAAATCCAGGAGAAAATGATTTGTATATGTTCAACATGCAGAAATCATCTAAGGGCGATTTTCATTTATACGGTGCGAAATTTTTAAGCGGTTTCAACAGGGGTGGTTATACAAATCAGCCTTGGTTTACGCCATCCGGCGAAATACTTGTCAGTGTACGGGCTTCAGATGAATATCAGAATGATATATGGTTGCTAAGTCCCGTCACAAAAAAAATAAAGCGGCTCACAAGTACGAATGAGTTGGAATATTCACCGCGCATTCATCCGGATGAAGAACATTTAACATTCCTCCGCAAAGTTGGTGAAGAACCATTGGATCAGCAGGTATATAAGGTTAATCTGAAATCCGGTGCGATAGAATCAGCCACAATCGATGTCAGGGATATTGGTTATTACACCTGGATGGGAATGGATGCCTTGGGAATTTTCAGGATTGATGATGCGGGAAATAAACTTAGCTATTTCGAAGTCGGAACACAGAAAAGCAGGCGGATCACTTCTTCGATCGGCCGGACATTATTATCTGATAAAAATGGCCTGCTCATCTACGTTCATAAATTCAGCAATGAATACTGGTACATCAAAAAATATGATCCGGCTTCCTCAGTGATGGAAATCGTCACGCAAACGATCGGAAAAAATGAGGATTTTACCATCAGCCGTGATGGTACATATTTTATGGCCAATAACCATTTGTTGTATTCTTTCAATCCAGCCACTGATAAAGGTTGGAAACAATTTGCAGACCTTTCGACTTTTGGCATCAAATATGCATCACGACTGGCAGTAAGCCCGGACGGAAAGCAAATAGTCGTCGTCGCGACCAAAGAAAAATCATGAGCAAATATTTTCTCTTCATCTCAACACTTCTTTTCATAAGTTGCTCAATGTTAAAAGAAGATATCGAGACGCATCGTGTTCAGTATAAATCAGATTTCCTGACGGATGAGCGATCACCACTAAAACAAGAGGATCTCGTCAATCTTGATTTTTATCAGCCCGTTGCAAATGCAAAAGTAAAGGCAACATTCACACTGACCCCTGATGCAGAGCCATTTGATTTACCCACATACAGCGGCATCACCCGGAGCTACAGAAAATACGGTGTCGCCACATTCACCTGGGAGAAGAGGAAAGTAGATCTTTCCCTATATCAAAACATGACCCTGATATCCAATCCGCTCTACAAGGATTATTTATTTCTTCCGTTCAAAGATGAAACCAATAGCGGCACTACCTATGGTGGAGGGCGATATCTGAACATGTCTAAAGAGGACACATCGGATGGTATCATCACTATTGACTTCAATAAAGCCTATAATCCATGGTGTGCATACAGTGATGGCTATAATTGCCCGATCCCGCCGAAAGAGAATCATCTTTCATTTCCTGTTTATGCAGGTGAAAAAGCTTATAAAGGAGAAGTTCATCATAAGGAAGAATAGATCCAACTAATCCCCTGACAATTACGGGTATTGATATATCTTAAAAAAACGTACTGGATACTAAATGCTAACTTTACAGTCGTTTATATAAAAAAGACCCGGATGATTTTTTCCATACTTTTTTCAATCTTTTTTCTGACCGGATTTTCCAACAACCCAGAACCAATGGACAGGTGGATTGTGGAATTACAACCCCAGGGTGGTAAATGTCTCCAGGAATGGTGGGCGGCAAGAGAATTCCAGTCACCTGCTATTTTTATGAAAGAATTGCCGGTTGATAATTGGGTGGTCATTCAAATTGCAAAACATCATTCAGCTGAAATTGAGCAATTGCCATGCGTGAGAAAGTTATACATAGATCAGAAGATCGAGTGGCGCAATACAGCTCCAAATGATCCCGGCTATGTCAACCAGGAAAACCTCGATCTCATCGGTATGGAAAAAGCCTGGGATGTCTCCCAGGGTGGATTGACCGCAAGGGGTGATACCATCGTCATCGCCCTCATTGATGATGGCTTTCAACTGAATCATGAAGACTTGCTGGCTAACATCTGGGTCAACCGGGATGAAATCCCCAATGATGGTTCTGACAATGACGATAATGGTTATGATGATGATTATTTTGGATTAAATATTACTACAGGTACAGATGTCCACCAAAATCTTGAGCATGGGACAAATGTAGCAGGGATCGCAGGCGCAAGAGGAAATAATAGTAAAGGGATCTCAGGGATCAACTGGCGCGTTAAGCTCATGCTGATTAGCGGTGCTGATTTTGAATCAGACCTGATCGAAGCATATGAGTATGTGGTGGACATGCGCAAGCGATACAGGCTGACGAATGGTGACAAAGGAGCTTTTGTCGTTACAACAAATCTCTCGGCAGGAATTGATCTAGCATTCGGAGTCGATCATCCTCTCTGGTGCGAAATGTATGATAAGCTGGGAGAGGAAGGTATACTGAGTGTTTCAGCAGTCACCAATACGAATATTGATGTGGATGTATTGGGGGATATGCCAACTACATGTTCTTCACCTTTCCTGATTACTGTAGCCGATGTTGATCTGACAGATTCACACCTCGGAGGATTTGGTGCAGAGAATGTTGATATAGCCGCACCCGGTCACGGTTCCATCTCTACAGGTAAAACCAATGCGTATAAAGTCTTTGATGGCACAAGTGCCTCTGCACCACATGTGTCAGGGACGATCGCTCTGATGTACAGCACACCTTGTACATTCTTTCTGGATGGAATTGATTCGGATCCTAAAAGCATAGCCGAAAAAGTTCGTGATATTATTTTTGCTACTGGAGATGAGAATAATTCGCTGCAGGATATTACCGCCACAGGTAAGCGATTACAGACTGATGCTGCCATGCAGGAAACAATTCAGGGAGCGTGTGAAACAACCAGCATAGAGGATGTGCATATCATTTCTATTTCGCCCAATCCTCCGGAAGAAAATGAAGTACGCGCTTTTTTCGAGATCAGAGGTGATACATCCACAGCCTACTTTGAATTGTATACCGCCACAGGTGCGCTGATCAACCATTATCCATTGACACAAGCGGAATGGACCCAGGGTTACCTGAGGGTGAATACACAACCCTTGCCTGCCGGCATCTATTTTCTGACGATCCATAATAAGAAAGCCAGGGCTACGGCTAAAATCTTTGTCTATTAAGGCTGGCCATCCTGAAATGGCTGATCCTGAGATGGGTGCCTGAAATTTATCATTGATCCTACCATATTTATTTAAGGATAAAATTTTATCTTTGCACTCCATTTGAGGACTCGGCTTCGTAGCTTAATTGGATAGAGCACCTCACTACGGATGAGGAGGTTGAAGGTTCGAGTCCTTCCGAAGTCACCTTATTTGAAGGTAACTTATTGATAGAAAGGTAATTGTAAAAGAAATAAAAGGATAAAATCATGTCCAGGGAATGTCAGCTTACAGGTAAAAAACCAATGGTGGGGAACAAGGTCTCTCACTCCAACATGAAGACCAAGCGCCGCTTTTTGCCTAACCTGCAAAAGAAAAACTTCTTTATTCCGGAGACAGGCGAATGGGTTAGATTAAATGTATCCGTAGCTGCCCTCAGGACGATCGATAAGCTCGGCTTGTATGATTATCTGAAACGATTGAAAGCAGAAGGCAACAATCACGGTGTCAATCTTAAGAAAAAAGCGTAATCCAGGACCATCATGGCAAAGAAGTCAAAAGGTAACAGGAACCAGATCATTCTCGAATGCACAGAGCATAAGACGAGCGGTATGCCTGGTACATCACGTTATGTGACCCAGAAAAACAGAAAGAATACTCCTGACAGGTTGGAGCTCAAGAAGTTTAACCCCATCCTGAAAAAGGTAACTGTTCATAAAGAAATCAAGTAAAAAAGATCTAGATAATGGCTAAAGTTTCAAAAAACGCCAAAGTTGCTCAGCGTGCCGCCAACGTCGGTTCCGGAAGGGACTTTGTCAAAGTGGTAAAACCAATGAAAGACCCTGTGACAGGAAAATATTCCTACAAGGAGGTCATGGTCCATAAGGACAAAGTGAAAGACTTCTTCGCTGAGAAATAGACAACCAGGATTACCATATCCTGTCTCAACCCGATATCTGAATAGGCTGATAGCACTATTCAGATATCTTTATGTTACACCTCACCGATCCATATGAGCTTCTTCAATAAATTCTTTTCGAAAGAAAAGGAACAGGAACTAGAGCAAGGCCTTGAAAAGACCAAATCCAACCTGTTCCAGAAGATTACCAAAGCCGTGGCCGGTAAATCGAAAGTGGATGAGGAAGTGCTTGACCAGCTTGAAGCCGCACTGATCGCCAGTGATGTGGGTTTAGCCACTACGGTTAAAATCATCGAGCGCATCGAAGCGCGCGTCACCAGGGATAAATACCTCAATGTCACTGAGCTCAATTCTATCCTGAAAGAAGAAATCTCATCCCTTCTCACAGAAAACAATACAACAGACCTGGAAGACTTTGATCTTCCGGCAGGCAAAAAGCCTTATGTGTTGCTGGTCGTTGGTGTCAATGGAGTTGGTAAAACAACTACCATCGGTAAGCTTGCTTATCAATACAAACAAAAGGGGTACTCTGTCCTTCTTGGGGCCGGTGATACATTTCGCGCAGCAGCTGTGGATCAGTTGAAGATCTGGGCCGACAGGGTTGGATGTGCTTTTTATTCCAAAGGAATGAATACAGATCCCGCAGCAGTCGCATTTGAAGCCGTACAGGAAGGCATTAAATCAAATGCCGATGTCATCATCATCGACACCGCCGGCAGATTGCACACCAAGATTCACTTAATGCGCGAACTGACGAAGATCAAAACATCAATCAACAAATCCCTTCCAGGTGCACCACACGATGTCATGCTTGTGCTCGACGCAACTACCGGCCAGAATGCCATCGAGCAATGCAAACAATTTTCAGAAGCTACCGAAGTCACTTCTTTAACATTAACTAAATTGGACGGCACAGCTAAAGGCGGTGTTGCTCTCGGTATTTCGGACCAGTTCAAAATACCTATTCGCTTCATCGGCGTCGGCGAAAAGATCCATCAACTACAGGTCTTCAATAAAAAAGCTTTTGTTGAATCCCTGTTCAAAGGAGTGTCTTCTGCCACTCCTATTGAGTAAATCCATGTTACTTTTTTCCGGAAAAAGTAACCAAAACCTCTTTTACTCACTATACTTACTCACTCCACTTACTTACTATTCTTTGTCACTTTTTTCATTGCCAAAAAAGTAACCAAAAAGGCTAGTCTCTCAAAAAACTCGCCTCAGCATTCAAGCATTTGTTTAAGACCGGGTATGCTTTCGCGCCTTTTCGTATTTCAAATCAATTTCTTTTCAGATGATTTTTGCCAATTGGGACTTGTCTGAAATTGAAATTGACATTCTACCGCTCGGACAGTTTTGAGAGACATTCTCCTTCCCGAAATGGAAATCATTTTCAAATGTTAGCGCTTTCAAATCGGAAAATTTACATTAATGGAGAAGGGTCCCCTTTAGGGGATTTAGGCGTAAACGAGTATTTGTATTCGGATTTGAGCTGTATTTTATTTTGTATACAATCATTCGGATAGTTTAGAGTGGCTGGATTTACGTGCCGAAATGAAAATCTAAATCTTAAGTCCGCGCTGAAAGTTGAAACTAGGTGCTATTCTTTGATACTTTTTTCAATTCGATTAGGAATAACTGCGGCACAAAATTGTTCGACCGTTCCGACGGCCGGCTTTTTTCTTTTCGGGGAAAAAAGCCGGGCAAGTGAAACACAAATAAGCGAGCAAGCATACCCAGTGTCAAAAGAAAGCACGACTTTAAAAGGAAGTTTTTTGGGTCGCAAGGCCCTTTTTGGTTACTTTTTGGGCCAGCAAAAAGTGACAATGTTTTGGTTGCTTTTTCCGGAAAAAAAGTAACAGAAATTATTCAACTTGTTTCACAAGTTGCAACTTGATCTCATATCGGGTGAGCTGCCTTGCCTGGTTAAATTTTACCTTCTTATAGCTCAATACCTGCTTGACATAATCACATGCCTCAGTGCTGTCTCCGTCAACATCGAGGATGATTAATTCATTTCGCGCATTGATCAGGAATCCCACAGTGATTTCCTGGTCAATGATGTCCGGAAAGGGGATCGCGTTTTTTCGGAATAAGCCTGTTACTTCTTTCTGAAGCATGTCCAGGGAATCCCGGCCATCTGCTGCAAGGACAGGTATGAAAGATGGGAATAACAGGGATATCGTCAGGAATAATGTAAATAAAGCTCTCATGTAGTTTCAATGGTTGAGGTCGGGGGTAGTGAATGTCTGTAAGACGACACTTAACCCCTTATTGTTGGGCAAAGCACCCGGATTATCGGCTAAAGGCTAATATTATTCTACGAATGCAATTTTAATCCTTTATGTAAAGGCTTTGTAAAACAATACATTAGACCATATTAGATTAAAAATGGCCGGCTTAACATGAAAAATTACCGTTTTAAGTCCCTTCAACCGTGTTTGACCGAAGACGTGTACGCCACTTTAACTTATTTAAGTATAATTGAGCTTAGATTGGAAGACTATAGCTATGAACAAACTTTACACTTTTGCGGCATTGATCGGCGTCATGTTTTGTCTCTATTCGTTTTCCATAAACCCTCCTGATGGTTATACCGGTGCGCCGGGTGATCATTTTTGCATTGAATGCCACAGCCAGAATAATGTATCCCAAGGAGGAATCATGACGATTGAAGGTTTTCCATCTATCATCACCCCGAACGAAATTTACACTTTGCAGATCACCAACCACGATACGGTTGGAACTGCTGTGCGAAGTGGATTTCAAATGACAATTCTTGGCCCTTTTAATACCAGGGCCGGAGACTTATCTAGTCCATCGTCCAGTTCAATGGTTTCGATTACAAATAACCGCGAATATTGGGATCACAATCCTGCACAGGAGTTTGGTGATACGAATGTGGTCAGGTGGTCTGTTCAATGGCAAGCTCCGGACCTTCAATCAGGTAGCGTCATTACATATTATGCTGTTGCAAATTTTGCTGATGGTAATTTTTCAAATGATGGGGACAGGATTGTCGCTGAAACCGGATCAGGAACAATTATGCTTTCATCAATAGAAGCAGTAAACTCTGATAAGCCAATTATTTATCCCAATCCGGGCAGCGATATGATCAACTTCCGTTTCAGGGGTGAATTAATATCCAATGGAACGGTTTCTTTTTTTAGTATGAATGGTGATAAGGCAGGGACGTCGAATATGAATGCCGGTCAGGTTATTGTCCCCCGATCTTTATTGCCTGGATTATATTTGTTGGAAGTAAAGGCAGGTGACCACGTATCCTACGTTCGGTGGTCAAAAATTTAGAATTGTATTCGGATGATATTTTTTTCATCCATTGACATAATCCGCCCTCTGGATTAATACGACTGCAGTTGATGAGACTGCATAGAACCTGATGCACATTTTGAACATTACTCAACCAAATTAATTATGTCAAACAAATACTCAATTTTAGCCTTATTAGCCGGGGCCTTTTTGCTTGTTGCGTTTCCTAATAATCCACCGAACGGTTATACAGGAGCTCCGGGAGAAGACACCTGCAATGACTGCCATTCTATAGGATCAGGTACACAGGATGGTAGTGTGTCATTGTCCGGGATTCCATCAGTAATTATCCCTAATATGGCCTATGTCATCACAGTCACCTCAAGCAATCCAAATGGTGTAGCAGAGCTCGCCGGTTTTCAATTGACCATCCTCGATGAGAACAATAATAAGGCAGGCAATATCACAGGCACCAGTTCAGGTTCACATACCGAAACTTCCGGCGGCCGGCAATACTGGGAACATTTTCCTGCCCAGATGTTTCCGGGTTCGAATGTTGTCATGTGGACAGCTACATGGACCGCTTCAAATATTCCTACCGACTCAGAAGTGACCTGGTATGGCGCGAGTAACATCGCCAATGGTAATGGTTTTAGTACAGGCGACCTGATCGTGACTACGACGGGAAGCGGAACACAAGATGGCGGAGGTCCTAATCTGAGTGTTCTGATCACAAGCTTCACTGATGTGTCTTGTTTTAATGGTAACAATGGTAGTGCAACAGCACAAGCTTCAGGAGGACAAGCCCCATACACCTATTCATGGTCAAATGGAGGATCAGGGGCCACCATCACGAATCTGCAGGCTGGCGACTATACTGTAACAGCTACAGACAACCTTGGTGCTACCGCCACTTCCAGTGTTGAGATTTCAGAACCGGTTGAATTAGAACTCAATTCGCCACAGATCACACATGTCACATGTAATGGCGGTAACAATGGCTCGATCACAGCCAACGCCGATGGTGGTACGCCACCTTATTTTTTCCAATGGTCTAATGGAAATAACGGCACAACAATTAATAACCTTTCGGCAGGACCATATACAGTGACCGTAACGGATGATAATAACTGCACTGATGTAGCCACTTACACCGTGAACCAGCCAAGTGCAATCACAATTTCACTATCAAACCTCGATCATGAATCTTGCGCCGGACTGGATGATGGAACGATTACAATTGCTGTCACTGGTGGAGATAATCCTTACTTCGCCGAATGGTCCAATAGCTTTATAGGTTTATCCATTTCTGATCTGGAACCTGGTGTTTATACAGTGACCGTCACTGATGATAGTGATTGTACAAAAACAGCATCCTACACGATCAATGCAGGGGGGTCAGTGGATGTTTCCCTGCAGGATATCGAGCATGTCACTTGTAATGGGGGATCAAATGGATCCCTCTCCGTATCTGCTACAGGAGGCGTTGGTCCATATACATTTGAATGGTCAAATGGAATGTCGGGATCAACTATCACAGGATTATCAGCGGGAACTTACCTGGTCACCGCAACAGATGATCTGGGTTGCGAAGTTGTGGAAGGCTATACTATAAACCAACCTTCCGCGATCAATATCAATATATCCCAGGCCGGACAAAACTCTTGCTTCGGTGATGCCAATGTGGATCTTACAGCGAATGTTTCAGGTGGAGCTCCGGGATATACAGCCCTTTGGTCAAATGGTATAGTGGGTTTAGAAAATGACAATCTTGCTGCCGGTAGCTATACGATAACCGTTACAGATAATAGTGGTTGTACGAAAACAGCCACAGCGGTAGTCACATCACCACCTTTGCTCAACGCCAATGTGACTACAACCGATGAAACTTCTTCAGGTGGGAATAACGGAACTGCGACTGCCACACCAACTGGGGGAACACCAGGATACACATACTTGTGGAGCAATGGTGGCACCACATCTACCATTACAGGTCTGCCCCCGGGCACCTACACAGTTACCGTGACTGATGCATCAGGATGCACAGCAACAGGTTCCGGACAGGTCGATGCATTTGGTTGTACGATTGACGTGGGACTTGGACCAGATGCCACGATTTGTGATGGTGATACTTTGCTCATTTCAGCAACAGTGACAGGAGGAATTGCACCTATTACTTATTTGTGGTCCAATGGTGCAACGACCAGTTCTATTGAAGTTAGTTCAGGTGGTGAATACTGCGTCACTGCCACAGATGCTTCTAATTGCTCTGATGCTGATTGTATTATCATCACGCAAATTGTTATTCCGCCACTGACGTGTCCAGTCACGAATGAATCAGCTCCGGGCTCCAATGATGGTGCAATCAATTGCGATGGAAATACGGGTATTGCTTCATGGTTATGGAGTAATGGCGCGACCACTTCTTCTATTTCCGGATTAGCTCCGGGTGAATATTGTGTGACGGTGACCGATTCGAATGGTTGCACACTTGTGCAATGTTTTAATGTTCAGCCGGGCAATTGCAATATGATAGTCACACCAACTGTTGTAAACGTTGCATGCAATGGAGATACTACAGGCTCCATTTCACTCAGTGTAACAGGTGGCACAGCACCGATCAGTTTTGCCTGGTCAACAGGAGGAACTTCTTCTTCAATCAACAATTTAGGCGCAGGAAATTATGCAGCTACGGTTTCGGATGCAGCAGGTTGTGTTGAGAATCTTTCATTTGCCATTACTGAATCCAGTGCTATCGTGATCACCGTTGATTCTGTCGCTCCGATCAACCAACAAGGAAATGGTGCCATCCAGGTATCAGTCTCCGGTGGCACGCCACCTTATACTTACGTTTGGACAGATCCTTTAGGTGCTAATTACACCACGGAGGACATCAGTAATCTAACTGAACCGGGTAACTATGATTTACTGGTCACAGATGCTGAAAATTGTACAGCCGGTGTTGATTCTATCTTTGTTGACCTCGATGTAGCAGTAGATCCAACACCTTATTTTGCAACTGTCAAAGTTTATCCCGTTCCTGTGGAAGATGTGTTGACTGTCAGGTTGGATAGAGCATTGACAGAAGTATTTATCACAGGTGTCGATGGCCGCTTGTATCAGCATATCAAAAATCCGGCTTCAAATAAACTTGATGTGAAGGAACTGCAGGCTGGTTGGTATATCCTGCGTATGACAGATGGAGAGAATTGGTATGTCGCAAGGATGGTGAAATAAAAAAGTCATCGCCTTGTTGTTTTAAAAAAATAGGGACAGGTCGCGACCTGTCCCTATTTTTTTAAAACAACAAGGCGATGACTTTTTTATTTCACCATCCTTG
>JANMVA010000698.1:0-2991 GCA_031392195.1 Saprospiraceae bacterium
AGGGACTCGCCGATGAGCGTAATGACCTGAATATTGCAATATGTTGTATCAGAAAAAGCCTCCACTATAAAAGTTGGTGGTGGCCTGTTTACTGTAACTGTATCCCGCTTACTACAATCTAAACTATCGGTAGCAATGACAATGTAGGATGTGGTCGAATCAGGCATGACCATAATAGTTGAGCCAGTATCTATAACTGTCTGACCTGTAATATCTACCCATGTAAACTCAACGTCACCAGCTGAAATGGCTGTTAATGTTATTAACTCCAGTTTACAGGAAGTGATATCACCACCGGCAGTCACTTCGAATTCATCCGGAACGATGACATCGATACATTCTTCAATCTCACAACCGGGTAAGGAAGCTTGTGAAATAGTAACACAGAATTCGGTGTCATCTTCAACGGTGGCTAAAGGGTTTCCTATATTAGGAAAATTCAGAAATTCTGCAGGTGACCATACGTAAGTATAGTTTGGGTTGAAGTCGGGGTTCAACGGAACACTTTCATGGAAACAATTAATAGTTGTGTCTTCGAGTGTTTCTGCAATTGCATTTGCAGTGATTTCCTTGGTGACAGAAACATCACACCCATCTCTTGATGAAAGCGTAACAATGTATTCACCGGCGATTGGATAAGTGAATGTTGGATTTTCTAATCTCGTTGTATCTGTTGTACTCGTAGTCACCCCAAAATCCCAATGGAATAAATCACCTCCTACAGAGTTGTTATCAAATTCAACTACCAGTGATCGGCAATCTGTTTCGTATTCAAAGGCGAGGGACGGTAATTGTTGAACACCAACGTGAATAGATGTGTCCACTTCACACAATCCATCTGTTACTGTGACAAAATAAGTGATAGAAGAGTCAGGAAAGACGAGAGGATTGAAAGGATCGGTCAGATCAATGAACTCCGTTGGCGACCATGTAAAATCCAATCCATCCGTTCCATTTAATATCAATTGAACAGTATCTCCACGGCAAATGCTATCTGCATCAGGATTTAAAAAAATTACAATCTCTTGCAATGGAAAAGTCTCCGCTTTCATGGCGGTACAACCGTTGCAGGAAGTAATCACTAAGGTTAGTAGTGCTGTCGCTGTTTGATCTATATCAAATTCAAATACAGGATTCTGGTCAGTACTACCAAACACATTCCCATCTACTGTCAGGCTCCAGGTCCAGTTGCAAATAGGAAAATCAGGGTCAGCTCCACTTGATTGATCAAAAACATTTAGAACTATTCCTTCGTCTGTACACGAGCTAACACCATAAGTAAAGTCAGCTACAAGCTGCGAATCAAAAGCTCCAATGCGATGGATGATCGAGTCAATGCAGAAATGATTACTGTCTCTCACGAACAAGGCCACATCATAAAAACCGTTTGCAGGGAATGTAAATGTAGGTTCAAACGCTGTTGAAGTATAAGTTGTGTCGGGATAATCAAATACCCACAAGAATTCGTCTGACAGAATAGATTGATTATCGAATGTGACTGTCCGGTCTTCGCAATCAAGAGCAGGTGCCGTAAAATTGGCCACAGGTACATCTCGACACATCCGCACATTGACCTGGAAATCACGGCGAGTCATTCCGGTCAGCACTCCATCCTTATAAGCGGATACACAAACACCAATCACAAACTGACCAACTGTATTTGGTGTACCGATCAACTGGCCTGTGGCTGGATTAATTGTCAGCGGAACTCCACCCATTAGGTTGGCAAGACTATAAGGAGGTCTGAATACGATATTATCATAAGGAGGCGGTGGCGGCGGTTGAGGCCTGTTATCGGATCGCGTTCCACCTGCATAAGGTGTACATAAGGAGTATACAAGCGAATCACCTTCCAGATCGAAAGCTGAATGCATAACATTGAACTCTTTATTGACACATGTATAAATCGGCGGATATGCTCCGAAACGAGGAGAGCTATTACATTCTAACTGAGCCTGCGCACTTAATTCTGCGATCAAAGTCATGCCAGTATCGTCAGGGTTGAGGACGTTGGTTAATGATTCATTCCGGCAACAGCGCAGGTAAGACATCGTATAACCTGTTGCTCTAAATGGAAGCGTAATCGTATCCAGATAGACGGTTGTATGCACACAGACATCACCACTGACGACGCTACAATCACTTACGAGTGTTTCATTGAGTGTATCATCTTCATTATAATCCATTAATAGCTGGCCTCCATCGAGGAAGGTGAGCAATTGATGTGTAACTCCGTCAAAGAAACCTACTGATGCCGGATCATCAAACTGTGCAAGTGTATCACCCAGGAAGCAGTCTCTTCTGACGACAAGCCTGATTTCATAAATATTCCCCCCCGGAACTTGCCCGATGCAACGGTAGGTCAAATCACCACCGACGATGTGACTGGCTGATGCATCCTGATAAGACAGAAACAGCATGCCGCACACCAGGAAAGCGAATCGCAGCACCGATTTACTGTTTAACATGAGATTTTTGGTATATGATTTCATGTGGATTATTTCTGAATTTCGATGATTTCGACACGTCGCTCGCGGGACGCTTCGGGACTGTAAATTGATTTCCGTGTATTCTTCCTGTCATCACTGACAGATGGGGGTGCAGTTTCTTCACCAAAAGATTTTTGGGTTACGACAAGATCACCGGTTTCCATGTACTTCCACAGGATGCCGTCCCTGAATGATTTGAATTCATTCTGTATACTGGATATCCTGCGATTACCGAGAGCCTTATTATATGCATCAGATGCCAATGGACTTGTATAACCTTTAAGATAGATCGTAAAAGTTAATCCCTCTCTCAGGTATTGCTCGAGGATATGCATGAATGATTCATATTCACGACGACCACCCGCGAGATCATTGTCAAAGAAATCTCTGACAGCTTTCGCTGCTGCTTCTTTTTCACCGGCAGGAGCTCCTGCTCTATATTTCTCTATGAATGTTTCTTTCTGCGCCATGTAAGGATTATAGGTCTGGAGATACCGTAAGG
>JANMVA010000022.1:0-3915 GCA_031392195.1 Saprospiraceae bacterium
ATCTCCAATTACCAGGGTGAGCTCGCCTCCTACAGTACGGAGAATGGTTTTAAAGCGCTGATCGGACCTGTGATCGGTGTGCATGCAGGTTATGAATTGAGTCCAAGGTTACAATTGCGCGGAGATCTTCTTTATACACGATTAGCAGGAGATGATGCACTGAGTGATAAAGAGAATACACGATCACGGAATCTCGACTTTTTCGCACCGATCATTCAGTTAAGTGCGGGAGCAGACTGGAATATTTTTGGATTCAGTGCGGATGATGGTAAATCCTTTACTCCATATCTCACTGCCGGAGCAGGCATGTTTTACATGAATCCAAAAACTGAATATCTGGGAGAGAAAATTGCACTGCATCCACTAGGCACAGAAGGACAGTATCTGGATGATTATCCTGATCAAAAACCATATAGTTTGTTTCAGCCTTCTCTTCAGTTTGGAGGAGGTCTCAAATTTCTGACCGGTGGTTTTATCCTGGCCCTGGAGGCTTCCTTATCCTACACATTTACGGATTATATTGATGATGTCAGTACGATTTACATCACCTATCCGGAGCTATACGAAAATGCAGGACCATTAACAGCTGCGGTGGCCAATCGGGTCGGGGAGTATTTGAATACAGAACCTGTCATCGTTCCAACCGGCACACGAAGAGGCAATCCTGATACAAAAGATTTTTTCGGAACGATTACCGCCCGCGTTGGTATGCCGATATCAACCGGATCTTCTAATTTTAAAATCAGGAGAGGCAAATCAAAAACCATAAATTGCCCTAAGTTTTGATTCAAGTATTTTCACACCAGTTTGATCACTCCGTCAGAGATACTAAAAAAATATTGGGGTTATTCTTCGTTCAGATCGCTTCAATCCCAAATCATTGAAGCTGTTCTGGCAAAACAGGACGTATTAGCCCTTCTTCCAACCGGAGGAGGTAAATCTCTTTGTTACCAGGTGCCCGCATTAATGCAGGATGGAGTGACGATTGTCATCTCTCCATTGATCGCCCTGATGAAAGACCAGGTCGCACGACTTAAATCCCTGAATATTGAGGCTGCTGCCATCTATTCCGGAATGCGCTACAAAGAGATCGATCGCATCCTGGAAAATGCGCGCTTTGGGCACCTCAAACTCCTATACATCTCTCCCGAGCGACTGAAGACGGATATGCTCAAAGCCAGGGTTGTCAATATGCCCGTCGATCTCATTGCAGTAGATGAGGCACATTGTATCGCTCAGTGGGGACATGATTTCAGACCATCTTATCTTGAGATCAGTGAATTGCGAAATCTTCTGCCCAATGTTCCTGTCCTCGCACTCACAGCTTCAGCTACAAAGGAAGTCAGGCAGGAAATCATGGATAATCTCCTGATGAAAAAACCGGAAGTATTCCGGGACAGCTTTGCAAGACCAAACCTTCACTATCATGTGATCCGGCGTGATGATCAGTTACCATATATCGAAAGACTTTTAGCGAAGACTACGGGTTCGTCTATTGTATATGTCCGGCAAAGACGCAAATGCAAAGAATTAGCGGAGTGGTTCAGTCATCAGGGGATAACGGCTGCAGGTTATCATGGTGGAATGTCACTGATCGAAAGAGACAAGACACAGGAAAGCTGGATTAAAGGTCAAACGAAAGTAATCGTTGCAACAAATGCTTTCGGAATGGGTGTTGACAAAGGCGATGTGCGTCTTGTTATTCATTTTGATCTGCCTCCGGGTATCGAAGAATATTATCAGGAAGCTGGCAGGGCAGGACGTGACGGAAAAGATGCTTATTGCATGATTGTACTGAAACCTTCAAGTGAAAGTAATCTTCAAAGCAAAACAGAAAGTAGTTTTCCCGGTCTGGATCAACTTAAGCATGTGTACAGGGCACTTCATGTATACCTTGATACTGCTGTCGGTTCAGGTCTTGATGAAACATTTGATTTTGATCTGGATTCTTTTTCATCGAAATTTGGAATCAGGAATGTGGAGGCATATCAGGCATTGGACATCATAGCTAAAGATGGATGGCTCACGATTGATGAATCTTCATTACGCGGCAGTCAGTTACAGATCATTGTTGATCAGGAAACACTTCATGATTACCAGTTAGCTGATCCTTCCGCCGATGCATTGTCCAAGGCATTGCTGCGAGGGTATGAAGGTTTGTGGTCATCACCTGTTCATATCCAGGAAAGTAAGCTGGCCCGTTATCTGGGGATATCTGAAGCGGAGGTTGTGCGCCAACTTCAAATGATGGAAAATAAAGGCATTGTGGATTATGCAAAACCTGTAACCAAAAGTCAATTGACATTATTGAGGGAAAGAGTGCCGGAGCAGAATTTCACCATTGACATGAAAGCTTATGAAAAGCGAAAAGCAAAAGCCTTTGAGCGGATGAGATCCATGATTGCCTATCTCGATGAAAATTTATCCTGCAGGGAAAAATTTATCCGCCATTATTTTGATGAAACCGATGCGAATGATTGTGGCAAGTGCGACAGATGCCGTAGCCGCGAGAAGAGGCATGAATCCTGGATAGAGACGATCTATCAGACATTAAAGGATCATGACGGTATCACGGTGAAAGACTTTTTGGCAAAATACCAGACGGCGCAACAGGGAACGATTAAAAAAGAATTGAGACAATTGGCCGAAGAGCATAAGATCAGAATTGAAGAAGATAAAATTTTCCGTGCACAATAATCAGAATTGAAGGACAAGCATATCATATTCGCTGTTACCAATGACCTCACGTATGACCGCAGGATGTCGCGTATATGCGGAGCAATAGCGGATTCGGGAGCACGGGTAACTTTAGTGGGACGCTTGTTAAGAACTTCTATTCCTTTTTCCTCTTCAAAATTTAAAGGTGTACGGTTGAAATGCATTTTCAACAAAGGGCCTCTTTTTTACCTGGAGTATAACATGCGGTTATGGTGGTACCTGGTCAATGCTGAGTTTGATGTGGTATGTGCTTGTGATCTCGATACAGCTTTGGCGGTCCGGCTTGCTGCTGCACAGAAGAAGAAAAAATCAGTTTATGATGCGCATGAATATTTTACCCAGGTGCCTGAGCTAACGAACAGGCCGGTCATACAACAGATCTGGGAAAGGATAGCGCTAAGGACAATTCCCGGATTTGATCTTCGCTACACCGTGGGAGATCAACTCGCTTCCATCATGGGCGAAAAGTATAATTCAAAATTTTACGTCATCCGGAATATCGCTTCACTGGATCAACGAACATACAATTCTGAAATCAATGAGGATGAATCAAAAGTCCTTTTATACCAGGGAGCATTAAATGTTGGAAGAGGACTGGAAGCATGTATTGAGGCAATCGCAAAGCTTCCGGACTGGAGTTTTCATTTAGCAGGGGAGGGTGACATCACCGAACAATTGAAATCGAAAGCCAAAGAACTTGGAGTGGAAGACCGCGTTCAGTTTTTAGGATGGGTTTTTTCGAAAGAGCTACCTGCATTAATGGCAAAAGCTAAACTCGGAATTAATTTAAGAGAGAAGGGTAGTATGAACGATTACTATTCCCTGCCAAATAAATTTTTCGATTTCATTCACGCCGGCCTTCCGTCGATCAACATGAATTATCCGGAATACGCAAGTGTCAATCAACGATATCCGTGCTCGCTATTAATTGATAACGTTTCGGTTGAATCAATTGTAAATGCGATCCAATACCTTGATCACAATCCCGATCAAATGGAAGAGATGAAAGTTGCTTGCAAGAAAGCCTCTTTAGAATTTACCTGGGAGAAAGAAGCCGGAGAATTGGTGAGGCTCTATACTGAATTGATCACTGAATAAATGGTTAGTCAGAAATTATGATCTTCTCATGAGCGAGGATCCGGGTGGTAGAAGCAATCGAGACCACATACGTACCCGGAGTCATTGCATCTTTGCTAA
>JANMVA010000024.1:0-7643 GCA_031392195.1 Saprospiraceae bacterium
AAGTGAGAAAGTGAGAAAGTGAGAAAGTGAGAAAGTGAGAATGTGAGAAAGTGAGAAAGTGAGAAAGTGAGAAAGTGAGAAAGTGAGAAAGTGAGAAGTGAGAAAGTGAGAATGTGAGAATGTGAGAATGTGAGACGTGAATATTAAAACTACAGATGATTTTGTAGTTGAGTCATAAAGAGTTCGATAGAATTATTGTAGTATCCAGACCTGTCACGCTGAAAGTTATATCTTTCATGGAGTGATTGCAAGAGTCCGGCGTCCGGTATCTTGAGCGACAGCGAAATCCCGCTTGAAAAAGTGGCGGGACAATAATCCGGCATCCACAAAAGTATAAGCTCCATTATGAATACAGACCACATCCTTCAACCAACTCTATTAGTAGATCCACAGCGATGCAAGGCCAATATCCGGAAGATGACGGAGAAAGCATTGGCAACCGGATTTGATTTGAGGCCGCATTTTAAAACGCATCAATCGCATGTGATCGGATCGTGGTTTCGCGATGAGGGTATTTCCAAGATCACAGTATCATCTATTGGTATGGCTTCCTTTTTTGCGATGAATGAGTGGAATGATATTACCATCGCCTTCCCGGTCAATATCCGGCAGATCGAAGAGCTCAATGAACTGTCCACGAGAGCGAGGCTAGGTCTGCTGGTAGAAGATCCTGACACGATTGATTTCCTTGGAAAGAATCTGACGAATGCTGCGGGCATCTGGATCAAAATAGATGTAGGCACTCATCGCACGGGCATTGCACCGGATGATACTTCCATCATCGATCTTATCCTCGATCGGCTTAAAAATTATTCGCATCTGCATTTTGATGGATTGCTCGGTCATGCAGGCCACACTTATCAAAGTCATAGTGTACAGGAAGTTGAAAGGATCACACAAAATTCAATGACCAGCATCATCAGGTTGAAAAAATTATATCAGAAAGATTTTCCGGACATCAAAACTTCGTTAGGTGATACGCCGGCTACATCGATGTTAGATGATTTCGGTGAAGTAAATGAAATGCGTCCCGGTAACTTTGTTTTTTATGATCTGCAACAGGAAGAAATAGGCTCATGTACATTCAATGAAATTGCTGTCGCGATGGCTTGTCCCGTAGTTGCAATTCATCCGGAGCGCAACCAGTGGGTGATCTATGGTGGAGGTATTCATTTCGCTAAAGATTTCCTGTTATTTAAAGACGGAAAGAAATGTTTTGGCCGCATGGTCAAAGCAGATCATGGCACATGGTCTACAGCAGACATCCTCCACAATCCTTCGATCATTTCTATTTCACAAGAACATGGTATCGTTCAATGCGATGATCATAATTTTCATCTCTGCAAGCCGGGCGATATTTCTTTATGGTTACCCGTACATAGTTGCATGACAGCTGATGCGATGGGTGGCTACATTTCAACTGAAGGGATGAAGATTGATCACTATCGGGAGCATTTATGGCCGTAACAGAAAGTGAGAAAGCGAGAAAGTGAGAAGGTGAGAAAGTGAGAAGGTGAGAAAGTGAGAAAATGAGAAAGCGAGAAGGTGAGAAAGTGAGAAAATGAGAATTACGGGAATTAAAGTACTTTAAAAACTTGACTTTTATTTCAAGGGTGTGTATATTTAGCTATTGTTTTTTTTGAAATCCAGTTGAAACATGACGAATGCAGAATTCAATAATCTATTCTGTGATCGGACTCAGAGATTTGCTATCCGTATTTTGCAGTTTGTAGAGTCTCTTCCTTTTAATACATCTACAAAAGTAATGGGCACGCAATTGCTAAAAGCTGGTACATCCGTGGGCGCGAATTACAGGGCATTTACAAGAGCAAGATCTCAAAATGAGAGATTCTCTAAAATCTGCATAGTTGTAGAAGAGGGAGATGAAACTCCATATTGGCTCGACCTTTTTTTTGGTATCTGAGTATGGTGACAAAGAAGAAATAAAAAGCATGATAATTGAAGCTATGGAGATTTTAAAAGTATGTTCCAAGATTAAGAACTCACTTTACAAATGATCCTTCTCTTAGAAACCTCTCGTTTTCTCATTTTCTCGTTTTCTCATTGTCTTCTGTATCATGGCAGAGAGGCATGCCCATGAATCAAATCTCGTTCATTCTTCAAGCTCTTCCAGCCCATCGCGTGCTTGCTCATACCCATCATCCAGGCGAAGGGCTTGCTCAAAAGCTGCTTTGGCGAGATCTTTTTGACCGCGGAATTGGTAGATCTTTCCTTTATAAAACCAGGCTGCGGCATTCGTCGGATCGATTTTTTCAAGGATGTCGAGCTCTTTCATAGCGGCATCGACACTATCCTGGTACATGAGGAGGATTGCTGCATTTAAGTATGCATCACCGTATTGTGAATCCATCGTGTGTATGTGGCGATAGATGTCAACTGCCTGTGAGATGCTGTCATTGTTTTGGAGAAAATATGCTTTCGCATGCCAGGCGGCCACATTATCCGGATCGACGCGTATAGCGTTGTCGAAGTATTGAATGGCCAGTGGATTATTCGTGCGATCCATGAGATCACCGAGGATCACCCATGCTTCGCTCATATCTGGATTACGCTCGACGGCGGATTGAAAGGCACCGATGGCTTCATTTGTTTTGCCCTGATCTCTGTACACCATGCCGAGCATGAATAATGCTTCGGGATCACCGGGGCGGATCTTCATGATATCTGCAATCGTGGTCAGTGCCTGATCGTATTGTTTGAGGATGAGTTGAAATTCACTCAGCTTTAATTTTGTACCGATACTGTCGGGATACAACATTGCTGCCCGTTGAAGAGTAGCCAATGCGCGTGCAGATTGGTAATCATCGAGATAAGCATCTGCAAGCAAGTGATGGGCTTTCAGATTCGTCGAATCGATTTTCATCACCTTGGCCAGATCCGCAATTGCCTGGTCGTAAGCTTGACGTTCGTAATACAACTCACTTCGTCTCAGATAAAGCTCCGGGTCATCAGGTGATTTTTGAATCGCCGTTGTCAGTTCATCAATAGCAGGATCGCCTGTAGCTTCTGCATCAGTCGTTGTTGCAGTGCGGTTACAGGCAAAAATTATGATCAGGCTGGTTAATAGCAGCCAGGAAGATATGATCCGGGAAAATGGAAAAGTATTTATTGTCATTTTACCCGCGAAAGAAACGCATTCCTTCCGAGGTTGGCAATATCATCCATAATGCTTCCATCCCCATCGGAATCGAGCAGTCTGTTTAAGAGTCCCATTTCTCTGCCTTGAGCAGTTTGTGTCTGCACCGTTCCCCGTAGCAGATCTGAAATATCGGCGACTCCAAATCCTTTTTTATTTCGGGCTTTTCCCAGCATGCCCAACACCATTGGGGCTAACGAGATCATGAGCTTCATGATCTGGCCAGTATTCAATCCGGTTGCTTTACCTAATCCTTCATTTACCTGTGGTTGCCTGTTACCGAAGATGTGCTCCAAAATTCCTGCACCATTGGTCGTTCTTGGATTCGCATTTTTATTTCTTCCCAGGATATTTCCAAGAAGATCTTCAAGGATTCCACCATCGTGATCACGATCCAGTGCGGATACCAGGGCGTTGGCTCCTTCAGGTTGTGCTGCATTTTTATTCAAGCCGGCCACAAGTGTAGAAAAGACCGCGTTCGCAGCTGCTTCTGTTTGTTCATTGGATTCAGCGCCTATTTCATCCCGCAGGTTGGTGACTACATCATCATCAAGCTGGTCCCGGAGCATTTCAATCAGATTCATTTATGGAAGATTTAAAGGTTTAATCAAGTAGAAACCAAAATAAGTTGGAATCGTTGCGACGTTTAAATACCGATCCCCTGGATTCTTTTTTAGGGTCACCGTATAATTTACTAAAGGAGTGTGGATAAGTGTTCCAAGCCAAAGACAATCAACGTCTTATTTCAGTGTGGCACACCTAGGTGTGCCACACTGAGAATTTGTTCTAATGGGAGGGGTCAGGAGATTTTGGCCTGATTTTTGGTATTAAATTATTTTATAATATGTTTTTCAGGAATCAACAACTTTAGTATATGCTGAAATGGGCTTTTGCGTGCGGATGGATGGCCATCTCATGTCTTGGATTTAGCCAGGACCGATCGGAGTATATCGATACATATAAGGATATAGCCATCTCAGAAATGATGCGGACCGGCATACCTGCCAGTATCAAATTGGCGCAAGCGATCCTGGAGTCCAGTTGCGGGAAAAGCGACCTCGCCTGCAAGGCCAATAACCATTTCGGCATCAAGTGTGGGAATGAATGGAAAGGCAAGTCCTATAAAAAGGAAGATGATGACTACGAAGATGGTAAGCTCATCAAGTCTTGCTTTCGTGAGTTTAACTCCGTGTGGGATTCCTATCTCGCGCATTCGGATTTTTTGACGGATCCGAACAAATCGCACAGGTATGGTTTTTTATTCAGGCTCGAAGCAACCGACTATAAAGGTTGGGCCAAAGGACTGTCAAAAGCCGGCTATGCTACAGATCCGCAATATGCTGACAGGTTGATTGACATCATTGAAAAGAATAAATTACACATGTTTGATGTGCCTCTTCCGGATGCATATGTTTCAAATGAGAAGCAAAAACATAAGCGGGAGAAATCTCATTCGAGGGTCAAATTTTCAAACCCACGATATCACAACGATGTGAAGTATGATATCGCTAAGGCCGGTGACACACCTGAATCCATAGCTCAGCGAAATGATGTGACACCGAAACAAGTGGTGCGTTACAATGATGATATCAATGATGAATCGCAGGAACTGATCGCGGGTTCACGTGTTTATCTCCAACCTAAACGAAATCAGAACAACGGAAAACAAAAGATGCATTTGTTGAAACCCGGTGAGGATCTCGTCATGGTTTCTCAGCAGTATGGAATCAGGCTTGATGCTTTGGTGGAACGAAATGGATTGGAACCGAATGAAGTGCCGGCACCAAATCAAAAGATTGTCTTGAAAGGAAAATCAAAGAATAAAATACGCACGGTCAATCCCTACGCTCCTCCTTCTATTCCTCGCGAAGAGAATGATGACAAAGAAGAAATGGCCTCTGTGTCTTCTGCAAAAAATGAGGTAGTCGTAAAACCAAAAGAAACAAGACCAGACACCAGCAAGAAATCAACCACTTCACTTGCTTCAGCACCGGTAGTGAATAAACCTGCCTCAACACCACCTACACAACCGAAAACTGAAACATCCCATATTGTTGCAAAAGGCGATACCTTGTATAGTGTTTCCAGGATCTACGGAGTTCCTGTCGCGGATCTGAAGAAGATGAATAGTCTATCCTTGGACACTATTTTCATAGGTCAAAAGCTTTTACTTCCATGAGGTTGTTAATTTTAATTGTCCTTCTCGCTGTTTCATTTTCAACTTTGCATGCGCAAGGACCTGCTTATATCATTGCAGGAGGTCCTTCGTTGAGCAACCAGCGCGTCAGTGGGTTTTCGCGAGAGCCATTCATCCGTTATCACGCCGTTTTATCCATTGAATCAACAAGTGAGATCAGCCCAAATGCATTGTATGCACGTCTGGGATATCACGTCAAAGGAAGTGCTGTCAATATCCGCAACTTCTATGACCAGAATGGAGATGAGCTACCAGGAGCATCCTATGCGATGGAATTTCACAATGCTTCTGTGAGTCTCGGCATTAAGCAGCGCCGCGAGTTAGGATTTAACAAGCATTATTATTATGGTTTTGGTGTACGAGGTGACTTTAACCTGAAGACAAAATTTGGCTTGCTCTTTCAGGGACTTGAAGGAGCGGAAAATAAATTTACCTATGGGGTAAATGTCGATGTGGGTATTGAGTTGCCCATCAGTGAGTTAGTGAGTGCTGTATTTGAAATTGGCCTTTCTCCTGATTTTGCAGATCAGATGTTTATTCCACCAACGGATACCGGTTACAATTACCCGGATGGTAATCCGATTATTTTACCGGAAACGAAATTGACGAATGTGGTGATTGAAGCAAGGGTGGGGTTGAGGCTGTGGAATAAGATAATCTATACGGACTAACCGAAGTGCGACAGATGTTGACGAAATCTGTCATCTTTCGTCTAATATGGTTTTGTGGTCTCCTCCCTGTCAGATGTTCACGAAATCTGTCATAGATCTTACACACCCAATGATTTGAATTTCTGTCGCCTATTCTCACCAAACGCTCACCCATTAGCATATCCAACAACCTCCCCTATTACCTTCCCTACATCCGTCGACCTGGATTCCACCATATTAATCACATCCTCCACAGTCGTCACTTTTATTCGCTCGGGTGGATAACAAACATTGGTCACAATGGAAAGCGCTAACACTTTCATTCCAATATGCCGTGCAGTTATAACTTCCGGAACCGTCGACATACCCACGAGGTCTGCTCCAATCCGGTGTAAGTACTGATACTCCGCCGGCGTTTCAAGACTTGGCCCCGGCAGTCCTGCATACACACCTGACTTAATCGCAACGCCAAGCTTTTCTCCTTTTGCTTGAGCGAGCGCCAACCAATCAGGATCATAGGCAAATGTCATATCAGGAAACCTTGTACCCCAACGCTTATCATTAGGTCCTCGCAAAGGATGTTCTGTTACAAGATTAATGTGATCACGAATAACAACGATGTCACCTGATTCAAATTCCGGATTCAGTCCGCCGGCAGCATTCGTCATGATGAGATGCCTGCTACCAAGTGTATAAAGAAGACGAACAGGCCTCACCACTGTCGTCATTTCATGACCTTCATAATAATGCAATCGACCCGCAAGAATTACAGTCGGTATTTCATTGATCATTGCAAAGCAAATTCGTCCCTGGTGAGTTTCAACAGTAGGCGGTACCATGTGCGGCACTTCCTTGATACTAAACTCTTCGACGATGTCGAGTTCTTCCAGCCAGCTACTCATACCGGTCCCCAGGATGATGGAAGCTTTCGGTACAAACGGCATACTGCTTTTGATCCAATGAGCAGCCTCCTGGACTCGTTTATATTCTTCGCGCCACAAATCCATCAGTCTATAATCATCGTTGCGTGATTCAGCACTTGTTGCTCAATATTGGCAGGAACTTCGCGTTCCTGGTATTGCTGATCTCTGAGCTGCGGTATATACCCTGCATCGCGAATGGCTTGCTGAATACCATCGGCAGTAAAACGGAAAGGCGCGCCTGCAGCAGACACGACATTTTCTTCGATCATGATGCTGCCCATATCATCAGCTCCTGCATGAAGACAAACCTGTGCTGTTTGTTTTCCTACCGTTAACCATGATGCCTGTATATGTTTAATATTGGGTAGCATAATTCTGCTGATCGCAATCATGCGGATATATTCATCAGCCGTACATTGATTGCGTGCCCGTTTTAATTTTTTCAATAATGTACCATCGTCCATAAATGGCCACGGAATGAAAGCAAGAAACCCTACAGCACTTTCAGGTTTCTCAGATTGTACCTTCCGGATGTCAACTAAATGCTCCATTCGTTCCATCAATGTTTCGATATGACCAAACATCATCGTAGCCGAAGTTGTCAATCCAATGCGATGCGCCGCGCGCATGATATCGAGCCATTCCTGTGCACCGCATTTTCCTTTAGAGATCAATCTCCTCACGCGATCATTCAATATCTCTGCACCCGCACCCGG
>JANMVA010000057.1:0-3962 GCA_031392195.1 Saprospiraceae bacterium
GTTGGAGTCGTTTTCTGGCCAGTTCCATGCCTTCTTTGACTGAAGAGGTTTCATCCGGGAAATAGTAAGCCCTCAATATCAGGATGTTATCGCCAGCATCGATTGATTTGAGGGATTCGGACCATTCTTCAAAGCCTTTACCTGCTATGGGCATGTCTGAAGTCCAATTGAATGTAACGGGTGATGATTGACCGGGGTCAAAGACGATGTTTTCGGGAGGTTTTCCGGGGTGTAAATGAGGATATAATCCTGTGGAATAGAGCCAATAACAGAACAAAAGCCATCCGGCCAGCACAAAAAAATATGCCAGATACCTGTTTCTCAAAAATTTAGTCGTCGATTCACGTATGATAGGAAAAGATCATGCCAGAAATGGGGGTGACAGATTTTGTCAACATCTAACAAAAGTCTGGAAGTAATATTCTGACAGATTTAGTCTAAATCTGTCGCCTCCTGGATGTCCTTAAGTTTCTTTTTTTTCCAATTTCTACTCGAGCATAACTTTCATGACAGATTTTGTCGACATCTAATATATACTCCAAAGCAGCAGGTTGACAGATTTAGACTAAATCTGTCAACACTCAATTTTTTCTATTCTAGCCGACCATCCAAAACAGATGTCGACAAAATCTGTCACCAATTTATAACAATGATCTGCCTCCCATAAAGCCGGCACTACCCTCTTTTTTTTCCAACAACATAAAATTCTTCCGCCAAACGGTAACGTTTTGCCCTCCCCGATACATTAGGATTAGTACCAGTTGCAGACATGATCAATCTCCGAAACAGTCCCTTCCTGTGGCTTTCGTTGATCTTACTCATTTCCATCCGGATCAGTGGTGAGATCAATGGCGAATTATCACTTTGGATCAAAGTCCTCCTGGTAGGAATATGTCTTGTTTCTTCATTTCTGACCATCAGAAGCTATCTCCCCAACTTTCAGTATAAATCCACTCTCTTCATTTGCATGCTCATCATGGCTTCCGGCATTCTGCGCGTAAATGAATTTAAAAGCAACCTGTATCCTGCCGCCAAAATGCCTGAATCTGATTTTATGGAAGGCATCGTTGAAATAAAACAGATATTGAAAGTCAAAGAAAGCAGCACTTCCATTCGATGCCGGAATTTATCATTGTCATCAGCCGATACGATCCATCCACAGTACTTCACTGACAAATTTTTACTTGTCAATGTGAAAGCCGCATCGACATTGACATTTTTTCCCGGAGACATCATTGGTATACGGGGATATGTATCCGCTATCGATGCACCAAAAAATCCATTTGCGTTTGATGCACGGGTTCATTACAACACGATTGGCATTCGACATATTCTGAATTGTAAAGGTGATGAGGTTCAACGCGATTTCCCTCCGAATAAATCACTTGCCCGTATCACCGCACGCTGGCAGTTCTTTTTATCAAGCCTGGTGAAAAGACATACGCGACCTGAAGTAGCCCAACTTACGAATGCACTCGTTTGGGGTGACCGGTCTGATATGGATGAAGAAGTGCGTGATGCATTTGCCGATTCCGGTGCGATGCATGTCTTATCTGTATCGGGCATGCATGTCGCTATTATTTATTCAATGCTCTTATTCTTCCTTGGGCCTCCGGGTGGTGGAAACCTGATACAAAGGCTCGTTCGTTTTTTTACTTATTCCTTTGCGATCATCTTGTACATGGGATTGGCAGGTGCATGCCCCGCAGTCGTCAGGGCAGGATTAATGATCATCCTTTTCTTATTCGGAAAAGCGCTGGGCTGGAATACGATGATCTGGAATTTACTGGGCTTCGCTGCCTTTGTCATGTTTTGGCTAAACCCATTCATCTGGCAAAACATCGGCTTTCAATTATCTTTTCTCGCCATGGCCGGCATTCTTCTGTTTGCCAAACCGATGATCCGCAGCCTGAATTTTAAAAATATCATTCTGCATCGCTTGTGGGAAATCACGTCATTGTCGATCACTGCACAAATATTTATTATTCCCGTTCTTCTCGGCCAGTTTCATCAGTTCCCGTTGACATTTATTATCAGCAGCTTCATTGCGATACCGGCAGCCTACATCGTGATGGCCGGTGCGATGTTAAATGTGATTCTATCCCTGCTTGGTATTCATTTCTTATGGCCTATAGTCGATTTGTCAGGACATCTTTTTATCGTGTCGATGAAATGGATGGCCGAATTGAATCCCCTCATGTATTATTCTTTGCCTTCCATCAGCGCTATCCTTGTGATGTCCATGGCAATTGTATTTTCCTTTGCTGTCGTTTTTAAATTGCATGCGGGAAAGAAGCTCGTATATGCTTTGGGAATCCTCGCCTTTATTTCATTAGGCTGTCACCGCACTCAGCAATGGTCGGCGAGGGAAATGATCATCTATCATTCTTACAAAGGGCTTGCAATTGATATACTTGAAGGAGGAAAATGTATCTCACTTCATGATTGCCAGCTTACTCCATCATCAATTGAATTTATGACCAGAGGATATCGATGCGAAAGAGATATTATTGAAGTAAAAGAGATATGCATTACTCAGGATTTTGCCAAACCATTTGTTCAGTTTGAAAATCAGGTATTGTCTTCAAATGAAACTAATGTTCTCCTGTGGAATGGCTCAGAAACAGATATACATTCTGAAAGTGAAATTGATTACATCCTTGTCAACGATTGCCCGGATAAATATGCATTGCAGGACTTCATCTGTCTTCATTTCACGGCGCAAGTGATTTTACCGGCGCATCTGAACAGGAAGATCAGGAAGCCAATGGAATCATTTCTCAAAGAGAAACAGATCGCATATCATGATATAGACCGGGATGGTTATTTCAAAATAACATTATGAAAAAGGAATATCACTATACAATCTCACGTACGGACCGGATCTATCTCGTCACATTCTGCATGGCCTTGTTGTGCTGGGAACTCGTAAAAAAAGTTATTCCAACTGACGATCAATCATATAGCTATATATCCGAGCCGGTGGAATGGACCCATTATACCGGTGAACAAAAAAAACAATACTACTCATCCGGTTATCAGCGAAAAAATACTAACTATCCAAAATATAAATCACGAAGGCAATTCAAATATGATGAAAAAGAAAATGTAGCCTGGATTCCGCCATCTGCACCTATTCTACTCGAACACGCGGATAACAATGCTTTAATCTCTATGGGATTCTCTAAAAAAGTAGCTTACAATATTCAAAAATATATCTCATCAGGAGGTAAAATTTATTCTGCAGAACAATTACTAAAGATCTATGGAATGGATTCTGTGCAATTGGAGAAGGTAATTCCTTATCTGCTATTTCCTTCTCGTGAACCAAGCCCGGATTTCACTTCATTACCGAAAGAAAAATTTACTAACTCCCGGCAAGCCATCATTGATCTCAATACGGCATCAATAGAAGATTTGGAATCACTAAACGGCATTGGTGTTACGCTTGCAGAGCGAATCATCAAGTTCAGAGAATCACTGGGAGGATTCCTGTACCCGGAGCAACTGAAAGATTGTTATGGCCTGACACCCGAAACATTTGAGCAAATCAAGACACATATCCACGCGGATGGTAATCCCAGGATGATTGCGATCAATGAAACAAACCTGTCCACTTTTGTGCATCCCTATCTTTCGAAAAAACTAGCTCGCATGATTCAGGCATACAAAGATCATCACGGACCATTTGTCGATGCAGAGGAACTGAGGAAGGTATACCCGGCGGATTCTACGTGGTGCAATAAGATTCTACCCTATTTGAGCTTCGAAATGGAGGAAGATGATAACTAATGAAGAACGTGAGAAGCGTGAGAACGTGAGAACGTGAGAACGTGAGAAGGTGAGAACGTGAGACACTTTGTATTTGATTTGGGGGAAAGGCCCCGGGGTTGCAAGAATGGAACGGAGTGAAACGATCTCACCATTCGCACACAGGGGTAGGGGTAGCGCCGCTCATGTGA
>JANMVA010000061.1:0-4137 GCA_031392195.1 Saprospiraceae bacterium
CCTTCACCTGCCGTTCTGATGATGCGATGTTCCACAGGGAGCCCTGCAGGTATAAGCGAGATCATTTTTTCTGAAAGCAAATGACGCATCTCATGAGGCACACCCGGAACTGAAACGAGCATTTTTTGATCCCGGTTAAAAAACATACCCGGAGCAGATCCTTGTTCATTTGTAATCACCTCTGCAAATTCGGGCATAAAACATTGTTCCTTATGCAGATCAGATGGTTCACGCTTAAATCGTTTCATAATCTCAATCACGCGTTGCCATGTTTCTTCATGCCATATTTTATTGCAATTGAAATATTTGCAAAGGGCATCTTTCGTCAGATCATCTTTCGTAGGACCCAGGCCACCGGATGTGATGACCAGGTCAGCAACATCATGGCCCATGCGGATGCCTTCGACGATGTGATCGATGTCATCTCTGACACCAAGCTTGCGCATGACTTTCCAGCCATTTTTATCAAGCCAGGATGCGATCCATGCACTATTGGAATCGACGATTTGACCGATCATCAATTCATCACCGATCGTGATGATCGCTGCCGTCTTATTCATATAATCCATTTTAATTCGTGGGTAAAGTAGGATGTAGTTATTTCCTGTGCATCTTTAAGTAAAAGCTTGCCTTCCATATCTACACCGTCAATCGTTGCGATGACGATTTCGCTCCCAATATTGAAATAACACTTTTCTCCCTTTCTGAAAATAAAGTTGTCGTATTCTTCTTTCCAGTCTATATCTACCCGGTAGAACATTTCAATAATGTGCTGCCGTAGTACCTGACATACCTGGACCAGATCATATGTTTTTCCCGTCAGGTGATGAAGTGAAATGGCATTCCGTGCTTCCAAAGAAAAAAGCGTTTCATTGACATTGATACCTATGCCTGCGATGCAATGTTGAATCCTATTCCCCTGCAAAGCATTTTCGATCAGAATTCCGGCAAGCTTCTGGTTATGAACATAGATATCATTCGGCCATTTGATTTTTGCTGTAATTCCTGGAATTAATTCGTGAAGAGCCCTGATAATTCCAAGACTGATACGCATAGAAACCTGTGGCAAAGTATTTGCATGAATGGCATCGGGCAGCAAAATTACAGTCATGGCCAGGTGCTTACCGGGTTCTGCCATCCATTGACGGCCATATTGTCCTTTGCCAAGTGTTTGGCTCCAAGCCAGCAGGGTAAGGCCGTCAAAAGCCTCACCGGCCGCTAATAAACGCCCTGCTTCCTGGTTAGTCGAATCGATTGATTCATATGTGCGTAGATAGTCCACAGAATTCCTTAAGAGGCTGTTAAATTTGAGATTTGATAGGTAATCGTGCCACAACAATTATCGTACATTTGAATTATATATCATAGAAAGTGGTTAAAAGGGGTACTTGATTCACCAGGAATCCCGAAGATAAAATCACATTTCTATTCATTAAACGGACTGACATTTGGTAAACAGTAAAAAAGCCGCCCAGGCACGCACCGCTAACCACGGTCTCTACGATCTGATCATAGACAGCATTTCAGATATCAAAGGCAAGAATATCGTTCTTCTCAACTTAAAAGCATTAGATGATGCCCCGGCCGATTACTTTATCGTCGCCGAAGGTGATTCGACAACACAGGTTCGCGCGATCGCTAACAATATTGAGCGCCGGTTGAAAGATGAGCAACACATCCATCCAGGTCATGTGGAAGGAACCCAGCACGCCAAGTGGGTGTGCATGGATTACTTTGATATCGTCGTCCATATCTTCCATCCCGAAACGCGTCGTTTCTATGAGCTGGAGCAGTTGTGGAGCGATGCCGAAAAAATAGAATATCAATAAATATGTCGTTTTGAGCTGCGGAAAAGGCAAAGCGTAATTTTACAGACAACCTTCTGCTGATTGAAACCGTTTAAAAGGCAGTAAATCAGATTTTTAGATAATCACTTAATGAGCGAAGAAAACAATAATCAGGAACGCAAACCTGGCGGAAAATTCACCTTCAATTCATACTGGATTTACGGTAGCATTATTCTTGGACTGATCATTTTTAACCTGATGTTCCTGGGAGAAATGACGACTGAAACAGTCAATTTCCAGGAGTTTGAAGTAATGGTGACATCAGGCGATGTAGCAAAGCTGGAAGTCGTCAATAAGAAAGACGCACGTATTTACATCAAAAAAGAAAGCCTCAACAAGTCTCAATACAGTAAGCTAAAGGAAACTTCATTCAGCAAAGGAAAGCCACATTATATTTTCAATATCGGGCCCCCGGAATCATTTGCTGAACAGATCAAAGATCTTAATGCTCGTGTCACGCCTGAAAATCGTGTCTATCCAAACTATGTCGACAAAGAAAACTGGATGGGGCCTCTCATGGGATGGCTGATCCCAATTTTCCTTTTCCTTGGTCTTTGGATCTTTATGATGCGCAGAGTATCAGGTGGTGCAGGAGGACCGGGTGCGCAGATATTTAATATCGGTAAAAGTAAAGCAACACTCTTCGAGAAAGATGCAAAAGTAACTGTGACATTTGCAGATGTAGCCGGATTGGAAGAAGCGAAAGAAGAAGTAATGGAAGTTGTGGATTTTTTAAAGAATCCAAAGAAATACACATCGCTTGGTGGTAAGATCCCAAAAGGTGTTTTATTGGTTGGCCCTCCGGGAACAGGTAAAACGCTTTTAGCAAAAGCTGTTGCCGGTGAAGCTGCTGTTCCTTTCTTTTCGATTTCTGGTTCAGACTTCGTGGAGATGTTTGTGGGAGTGGGTGCATCGCGCGTGCGTGACTTGTTTAAGCAGGCTCGTGAAAAAGCACCGTGTATTGTATTCATTGATGAGATAGATGCAATCGGCAGAGCGAGAGGAAGAAATGCTATCCAGGGAGGCAATGATGAGCGTGAGAATACATTGAATCAGTTGCTCGTGGAGATGGATGGTTTCAGCACGGATAAAGGTGTGATCCTGATGGCTGCAACCAATCGTCCGGATATTCTTGACCAGGCGTTGATGAGGCCAGGACGTTTTGACAGGCAGATTGGGCTCGAAAGGCCTGACCTGGTTGGCAGAGAAGCAATCTTCAAAGTCCATCTTAAGACGATTAAGAAAGGTCCATCTGTTGATCCGAAGATCCTCAGTGAGATGACACCCGGATTTGCAGGAGCTGATATTGCCAATGTGTGCAATGAAGCTGCTTTGACAGCAGCGCGCAGGAATAAAACAGAAGTTGATCTCGACGATTTCAATTATGCATTGGATCGCGTCATCGGAGGATTAGAGAAAAGGAATAAAGTCATTTCTCCTGAAGAGAAAGAAATCATTGCCTATCACGAAGCAGGTCATGCGATCTGTGGGTGGTATCTCGAGCATGCATCACCATTAGTGAAAGTGACAATCGTTCCGCGCGGAGTCGGTACACTTGGTTTCGCACAATACTTACCGAAAGAAGAATACATCACACGGACAGAGCAACTCCTCGACAGGATGTGCATGGCCCTCGGTGGAAGAGCAGCCGAACAGGTGATCTTTCAAAAAATATCTACCGGTGCACAAAGTGATCTCGACCACGTGACGAAGATGGCCTACAGTATGGTATCCGTTTATGGTCTCGATGAGAAAGTGGGAAATGTATCCTTTTATGGATTGTCGCAGGATCAGTTTTCAAAACCATATTCAGAAGATACAGCTACGCTGATTGACAATCGGGTGCGTGGTATCATCGATGGACAATATGATCGGGCAAAGGATTTATTGATCGGGCACAAATCCGAGCTGGAAATGATGGCCAGGGCTTTACTTGAAAAAGAAGTCCTACACAAATCGGATATCGAGCGCATGATCGGCCCGCGTCCTTACCAGAGCAAAGGCCATCCCGGAAAAGACGAAGATCCCCAAACCAACCCCGTCGACCAGGGAAACAACCTGATCCCGCCGCTCCCTAACATGGCTCCTGCGCCAGAAGATATGGAGGAGATATAGGTCTTTGAGGAAGGTGATTCCAGTTGTTTCGGTCATTTCGACTTCGCTCAGTGATATTAATATCCCTTCTTGGTGGTATGTGGATAACCATCCCAAGCCCCTCACAATCAACATGATATTTCAGTGTGGCACACCTAGGTGTGCCACACTGGTTTTGTTTGTGGCACGAGGTCTG
>JANMVA010000099.1:0-9193 GCA_031392195.1 Saprospiraceae bacterium
GTATTGAGTACCATAAATGGTATTGTTGCTCGTCAGGTGGAGATATTCATAATCCATCGGAATGGCGTATCCTTTTGGGATATATGTATAGTTAGTATCCTTGGAGCTGGCAATGACATCGATCTGTCCCAGCATTTTGGCTTCATGGATCGCTTTCGATGCCCATACGCCTGTATCCACATAAGCTGCTTTCTTTCCGTCCGGGAGAAGATTCATAACAGTCATAAAGAACTGGGTACTCGCACCTCCTGAAAGGAATAAAACTTCAAAATCGGATGACAATCCTAACAAATCTCTCACCAACTGACCGGCCTCATGCAGGATGGGTTCGAAATAGTTGGACCTGTGTGAAATTTCGAGGATCGAGAGCCCGCTTCCATTGAGATCCAGGACGGCCTGGGATGCCTGTTCAAATACGGTTTTAGGCAATATAGACGGGCCTGCGGAGAAGTTTATGATATGTGACATGATGATCGTTGGATTGCCTGACAAAGCTACAATTCGTCTTCTAACTTGTATGTGAAAGAATTGTGAAAATATTGGCCATGTTAGTGGTTTATTAATTGCCCTATTTTTACTTGATGCTTCACCGGCTGACTGGTAACAGAGAGTTGTATCTAAAAATCCGCGGACTCGCACGCGAAATGAGAAAGAAGTCTACAAAGGCAGAAGACTACTTTTGGGAAAAGGTACGTGACCGCAGGTTGTTCGGATTGAAATGGAATCGGCAGTTTATAATACAATGCCCGATTGATCCTGATTTTACAAAATATTATATCGCTGATTTTCACTGTCATCAAATCAGATTAATAATTGAACTTGATGGTCAGATTCATCTTAAACAACAAGAAGATGATCTCATCCGGACGGAACGTCTATGTGAATTGGGATTTAACGTAATACGTTTTTCAAATAAGCAAGTGCTCAATCATTGGGATGAGGTAGAGGACTGCCTTAGAGAGTATTTGCAGAGCAAGAAAGATTTCTCGGAGAACTTACTCACGCCTCCTTTTGATTTCTCGGAGAACTCACCCCCAACCCCTTTTGACTTCTCTGGTAACTCACCCCCGACCCCTCTCTTAGAATGAAAGTTATTACAATTGACACCTCCGTTTTTTCTAAGAGAGGGGCGCATGATCTAATGCCCCTCTCTTAGAAAAAACTGAGGTGTCAATTAGTGAGATTGCCTCCTTAAGAGAGGGGTTAGGGGTGAGTCAAGGCAGTATCTTGTGCACCTGATGGCAACTTCGATTCTCACTCCTGATCAGCGCGTTCGTGTATTTATTAGCTCTACCATCGGGGAACTGGCTGAGGAGAGAAAAGCTGCAAGAGAAGCTATCAATCATCTTCACCTTATCCCGGTGTTTTTTGAAATGGGGGCCAGGCCGCATCCTCCAAGAGATCTGTACCGGGCTTACCTGGAGCAAAGCCATATTTTCATTGGTATTTATTGGAACAGCTATGGATGGGTAGCACCGGGAATGGAAATTTCAGGACTTGAGGATGAATATCAATTATCCTCTTCAAAACCCAGACTCATCTATATCAAGAATACTGTTGAAACCAGAGATGCCGGACTGGCAAAACTTCTCAATGACATCGAATCAGGGTCTACCGCCTGTTACCAAAAATTTTCCACCACAGAGGAATTAAGGAAACTGATCGAAAATGACCTGTCTCTTTTATTATCAGAGCATTTCCGGAAGAAAAGCGAAGATAATAGCCCCGTTATTCAGAAAAGAACACCGCTTCCTTTCAATCCCAGTCCACTGATCGGCAGAGAACAAGATGTGGCAGCTATCCTTGAATTATTATCACGACCTGATGTAAGATTATTAACCATCACCGGTTCAGGTGGAACAGGAAAATCCAGGATCAGTTTACGGATAGCAAATGATCTGAAGGATCAGTTTAGAGATGGGGTTTTCTTCATCCCGATAGCTTCTATTAATAATCCGGAATCCTTTGTTCCCGCATTGGCTGATCACATCGGCATTTTTGACAGCGGAAAGCAATCACTGAAAGAAACGATCATCAATTTTCTGTTTGATAAACAAGCACTTTTACTGATTGACAATTTTGAACAGATCATATCTGCAGCACCATTCCTAACTGACCTTATTCATCATTGCAAGGACATCAAAATCCTGGTGACGAGCAGATCGCCTCTACACTTGCGGGATGAGTTTTTATATCCCCTGTCTCCTTTGCCAGCTCCATCCCGGGCAGACCTTTTGCAACTAACGATGCTCATGGATTTTCCGGCGATTGAGCTTTTTATCCGCCGCGCCCGGGAGATCAATCCTTCCCTTCAGTTTGACCGTGAAAACTTGATCGCTACTGCAAGGATCTGCAACAAGCTTGATGGTATTCCTTTGGCGATAGAGTTGGCTGCTGCCCGAACAAAACTTATGTCTCCATCAGCCTTATACCTGCGGATGGAAAATACCCTTGATACGCTGACGAAAGGTGCACAAGATCTTCCTGACAGGCACAAAACATTGCGCGCAACCATAGACTGGAGTTATCAATTGTTAGACGAAACTTCAAAAAGAATATTCAGAAGATTGGGTGTTTTTAGCGGAGGATGGACATTGGAAACTGCTGATGAGATCGTCAACTGGGAGGGAGAGGATATCCTGGAGATGCTGGAAAAGCTGATGGATGTGGCATTGATCCAAAGCACGACACGTCAATATGATACTGTATTTAGCATGTTTGAGACAGTCAAAGAATTCGCAGATGAATTATTGACTGAAAATTCAGAATGGAATAAGGTTCGCGAGAAACATCTTGATTTTTTCATTCATTTCCTGGAAGAAGCCAAGCCTTATGTGTGGACGCCTCAGAGAGAAGTATGGTTATTGAAGATCGATTCAGAATATTCTAATATTCGAGAAGCATTTAGTTATGCTATGAAAAAAAGTGACCTGTATTCTGGCTGGCGTATTATTCAGACACTCGGGTTTTATTGGACAGCTTATGGAAAAATATCAGAAGCAGTTAAATGGATCAATGAAGCGCGGGTGTCGGCTACAACTGAGAGTAACGAGATACGAAAGAGCATTGATCTGAAAGTTCAGGCTGCAGCATTGAGAGCTGCAGGGATGATTCACTTTTTCGCAAGCGACTACCGGCCAGCTATTGAAACACTTCGTGAAAGCGCAAGGATTTTTATAGCCATAGGAGCAGAAATGGAAGCAGGAAGGTCAATGGCATACCTGGGTATAGCTGGCATCAGTTCAGGAGATTACCAGGCAGCTTCCAATTTTCAACAATCAATGGATATCAGCAAAAGGCATAATGATCTCCACGGCTTTGTGATGGCATCTACTTTTTTATCAGAGATTCTCGCCGGAAGCGGTAAGACGGAGGAAGCCATAATATTGGCCACAGAATCGATCCGGATTGCAAAAGAAAGAGATGATTATATGTTATGTCTTTTAGCCATTGGGCAAAGAGGTAACATTGAAGTTATTCTTGGTCATTATGAAGAAGCAGCATCATTTTATCGTGAAAGTCTATCGTATGAAAAGAAAGCACGGATGGGATCGATGGTTGGGTGGTTTCAACTTGGACTTGGGGTGTGCACTCTGATGAGTAATGAATTGGATGAGTCCAAAAAATACATGACAACTGCGCTGACAACGGGAAGGAATGTTGGTGATAAAGCTATCATCTCCTCTGTCTTAATTTGCATGGCTGCACTTGCACTCAAACAGCAACTTGAAGAGAGAGCCGCAAGGTTGTATGGATCAGCTGAAAACCTGATTCATATGTCCGGATATCGACTTTGGAATGAGTCAAAACGCGTCGACGATTGGGTAAAAAGTGAATTGAATAATGCTGACAATGATTCGAATATCAGCAGTGAAAGACAACTTGGATATACAAGTACAGTGGAAGAGGCAATTACATTTGCAATGGCAGAATAGTGATCAGGGCAAATGTTTTTTGATCTTGGGTCTCACAATAATGCGAAGGCTCTGATCGAGTGTGATATAAGACCAAACCCAATTGAACAAGACAAAGATTTGATTCTTCACACCAAGGATTGACTTCAGGTGCACGACCAGCCAAAGAATCCAGGCAATAAATCCTTGTGTCTTCATAAAAGGTAAATCAGCCACGGCTTTATTGCGTCCAATAGTTGCCAGGCTACCAAGGTCCCGGTAGTGGAAGGGTTCCATTGTTTTTCCAAGACTCTTGTTTTTAAAATTCCTTGCAAGTCTTTTGGCTTTTTGAATCGCTGGTTGTGCTACTTGGGGATGGCCCTTGTATTCTCCTTCTTCCATATATGCCGTATCACCGATAGCGTAGATATTCTCGACACTGTTGACCTGGTTGAGCTCGTTCACCAACAAACGATTACCACGGACATAACATTCGGCAGGTAATCCATCCAGTTTAGATCCGGTAATACCCGCTGCCCAGATCACTTTTCGTGAATACAATTTGCGACCATCGCTTAACGTAATCTCATTCCCATCGTAATTAGTCACCCTTACATTCGTAATGACTTCTACACCCATTTTGCGCAGGTATTGGAGTGATTTTTCAGAAGCTTTATCGGACATCGATCCCAGCAATTCATTCGATCCTTCGATGAGATGAATATTCATATCCTTTGCATTCAGTTCCGGATAATCCTTTGGTAAAATATAGCGCTTCATTTCGGCCAGCGATCCACCCATTTCCACACCGGTAGGGCCGCCACCAACGATCACGATATCCATATAGCTCTGTCGAATATCATCATCACGGATCGTCAATGCTTTTTCAAGATCAGACAAGATCACATTGCGAAGCAGCAGTGCATCTGATATGGATTTTAATGGATAAGCGTATTGCTCGATGCTTGCATTGCCAAAATAATTAGTCGTCACCCCTGTTGCCAACACGAGGATGTCATAGTTGACCCTGTCCTCATTCGTCATGAGATATTTTTCAGCAGGATGAATGGACGATACCTCTGCTACACGGATATGCAGATGTTTTCTTTTTCTGAAATGCTTGCGAAGAGGAAATGCAATCGAGCTTGGCTCTATGCCTGACATGGCTACCTGATACAACAAGGGCTGGAACTGGTGATAATTATTGCGATCGATGATCACCACCTGGTAATGGTTATCAGAAATTCGTTGGGCGAGATTCAGACCCGCAAAACCCGCACCAACAATGACGATACGTGGCTTGGAAACTTCAGGTAAGTTGATGGGCATGCGGACAAGTTAGGGAGAAACAAATTCTTCGACTGTATTTGGTTTGGCTATGTTCATTTTATTGGGCTTACGTTCAGCTTAAAAATAACTTATGGCATAAATATGTAATTACTTTTCCCCAAAATCTATGATGTCCAGTAACCCTTCTTTGTAAGCATCATCACATAGCTGCCAGAACATGATGCCGCCCAGCTTCTTGTCTTTCACATATTTTGTTTTCAAAGCAATCGATCGTTCATCATCATATGTAGCGAGCATTTTTCGATCACCATGAAGTGCATACGGTGCCTGGGCAACAGAATCCCATTTTAATTCAAACCCACCTAGTGAGTCTTCCCGATGCCGGTTAGAAAATCCATGTGAAAAATGGCATGGCTGATACAGATCAACAGGCTTCCCGGCTTCAATGGCAAAGAATCTACCGTAAAAAGCCGCACCTATGATTAATTGCTCAGCAGGCACGCCGGCATCCAGCAGCATCGTGATCGCATGATCAGTGGATTCTGATTGTTGTGGTGTAGAATACAAGGGTGTATGATGTCCACTGGTCATGCTATAACCATGTACAAGATCATAAGTCATGACGTTGATAAAATCAGTGTATTGGATCACCTCCTCCCAATCAATCGATGACTGTATAAAAGTGGTGAACCCTCCTGCGGCAAAGCTGATCAGAAAGTCGTCCCCATTTGCTTTACGGATTTCTTCCAGCAGCAGGGTAAAATTTGAACGATCCTCCAGGCGGTAAGGATGGCCGGGAGGGCCGGGAATAGCAGGATACTCCCAGTCCAGATCGATACCATCGGTTTTAAAATAATCAGATAACTTTTTCAGAGAAATTGCAAATTCTTCACGCCCTTCTTTGGTATTGAACGCATCCGAACATGTTTCACAACCACCCCAACCACCAAGTGAGAGCATGACTTTGAGATCTGGGTGCTTTGCTTTGAGTTGCACCATCTTTTTAATGGTCGTACTGTCTGCTGCAGAACCAATATGCAGATCCTTTCCCTTCAGATGGCCGAAGGAAAAAATGAGATGAGTTATATTTTGGTAATCGAAGCTATCGATGAGGTCAGGTGGGCCCGCGTAGTAGGCGATGATGCGAAAGGGTGATGGATCTCCATCTTTTCTCAAATCATTCTTGTCTTCTTTCGGAGAACACAGCATAAAAAAGAAGAGAAGGAGGTAATAGATGTATGTAGTCATTTGCATGAAAAAAAGTTATTCATTATTTGTATTGAATTTAACCTTCGCCTCAGCCTTCACCTTATTTATTTAACTTCCTAACCTCTTAATACATTCCTCCCGGATCTTCCAAACATCATCCGGATCCAGGTTCAGGTTTTCTTTTTCTATCCAGTTCTTCAAATACCGTTTATGATACTCCACTTTGAACTCATTTACCTGATCTGCCACAATTTCTATTTCCTCTAAAAGATCATCCACTATATTGTCAATTCTCGACGTACTTGTTGTAATGTCAATCCGCCTGTTATTTAGTTTTAGATAACAATGAGCCTCCGGAATATAGTCCAACCCATTTTCAATTATAGCATTTCCTATTTTTGGGGTGTTAAAATGGTTCATCTTGTACATGCCCAGGATGAGTTTTACATTTTCAATCTGGTTCAATTGTGCAATCCGCTGCAGGAATGCATGTTTGGAACTACAGGTGCCCTTCCCTTCCTTCATTACCAAAGAAAAATCTGACCTGTTTTCATTTCGTCCGTAAGGAAGATGTTGTACATGAGTTATAAGCTGGCCCCAGGTGGTTACAGCATGTGTCCCCATTAATTGCGTGAGCTCATCATCGGAAGTGAGGTTTATCTCCTTCCAGGTAAATATCAAATTGTGGCCATCAGGGTCTGAGACCATGATCCCGTTTTCTGACCAATACGGATTACGGGGTTTTTCGGTTTGAATATTTGATTTTTGGAGGAGGTATTTTAATTCATCCATCTCGGTGACTGAATGAACATAGAAAACAATGATATCATCATCATCATATTGATCAGTTGGTTTGTGATTGGAAACAGTAAATTCTAAGTGCCAGTCTGCACCAGGTAGTCCTAAAAAGATGCCGTCATAAGCAAAGTGGTTTTTGAATTCGCCCAGCTTTTCCAATTGCACAATGCGGGTATAGAAATCTTCAATTCTTCTGAGATCTGAAGTGTGCCTGGCATATCTGAAGATCATTGTCCGAACATTATGTTGCAAGAAAATATTAACTGGTGGTTGATAACGCCTAGCTTCTATCTTGTCAATTCTACCAGCATCCAGCTATACCAATTCATATTGTCCTCTGACTTTTCCCAATACCCGGTCATTTTATTCGGCTCACTGCGCGTCAGTACAGCCCGCATCTTATTCCCGGCCATTATCAGCTTGCCTTCTTCATTCAATTGTGCAGCCATGGTGCTGATTGTTCCTGTGTTGTCAAAAGAGGTCAATATAAAGGTGGTCTGAGCATTCTTATCCCTGTGGATCATTTCCAACGCTTTTACATGTTGGTTTCCCATCAAGACATCAACTGTATGCAAAATGAATTTTTGATCAAGTATATATTCATAGGTGTCTGTACCCCGAAAGGAAAACGAAGGCGCATCATCAGTAGCGTGAACCTCTCCTTCTGTGGTCCATTGACCAATTAAAAATCCGAGATCATTGAGATTGGTATCGGTTTGAACGCTCATATATTAAGTTATTAATGGAAGTGGGTAACCAATGCCCCTGTAAGTCCATGAAGATCAAGGTAATTTTGACCCGTAATAATATTAACTTTTATAACCTGTTTTTTGGGAATTTCCTATCCCTTCATCCCGTTAAAGCGTATCTGGCCCTGAAGTGGGTGTGAATATGAGAGGTATACCTGGATATTTTTAAGCCCAGGGGACTTCAATGTTGCTAGAGAAGTTAATGGCATTTCATGCCCGAATTTCAAGAGGGCATATCCGGAGTCCTTTCATAGCAGTCCGGATTGCATGGAGAGATGGATCAGGAGAGAATATTTCTTGTCCAAGAATGAAAGTGTAAAGCGCTGATAATCAGTGTCGAAATGGCATCTCAAGGGAAGTCCGGAAATAATTTTGAGAAAAAAGTAATATGAGTTTGGCGGAATAAAATTTCGTCATATATTTGCACTCCCAATTCGAAACGAGGGTTGGAAAAAGAGGTGTGTGATTTGAGTTGGGTTTGAAAAAAGAAAGTTCATTGAAAGGCAGGACAAGCAGCATTACCGGGATCCGAGGAGGATCGAGGTGATGTTACTAGGTAAGCGAAGCGTTCAGTTTTGGAGGTTATTCTTAGTCTTAGAAAAGGGATTAGGGATGGCTGAAGGAATTGAATAGAAATAATAAAGAAATAGATAGGAATACAGAAGGAGTTAGGATCACGTAAACGCTGATGATTGGATCGATGGGCGCAAGTTTGTTGAGAAGGTTGTCGGTAAAAAAACGAACTATGGAGAGTTTGATCCTGGCTCAGGATGAACGCTAGCTGGAGGCTTAATACATGCAAGTCGAGCGGGATTGGTAGCAATACCATGAGAGCGGCGCACGGGTGAGTAACGCGTACACGACCTACCTCTAACAGGGGGATAGCCCTGGGAAACTGGGATTAATACCGCATATAATTTTGATTTTAAAAGTTCAAAATGAAAGTTCAGGCGGTTAGAGATGGGTGTGCGTCTGATTAGCTAGTTGGTAAGGTAACGGCTTACCAAGGCGATGATCAGTAGGGGGCGTGAGAGCGTGGACCCCCACACGGGTACTGAGACACGGACCCGACTCCTACGGGAGGCAGCAGTAAGGAATATTGGACAATGGCCGCAAGGCTGATCCAGCCATCCAGCGTGCAGGAAGAAGGCCCTATGGGTTGTAAACTGCTTTTGTCAGGGAAGAAACCTGTGGATTTACTCCGCAACTGACGGTACCTGAAGAATAAGCACCGGCTAACTCCGTGCCAGCAGC
>JANMVA010000222.1:0-3244 GCA_031392195.1 Saprospiraceae bacterium
AACCGGATACAGAAAACTTCAGGTAAGGTGATTTATAATCATAACGTGCCTCACCCAGAAGTGTTTGTTCTGCTTCAAGACCTTTTACCAGATCATTTCTTGTTCTCGGCGAAACAAAAGCATTTTTAAATGTCGGCGCTAACGCTGCGTACATGCCCGAGACTGTAAAATAATTCCGGCCATCAAACTTGTATCGGATGAGTGCTTTTCCGGAAGGAAGGAAAAAATTATTCTTCTCACTTTCACCCAAAGAATTGTCCTGGAATTTTCCATTCTGCACATTTCCCTCACGCCAGAAGGTGTGATTCTTCAGTGCACCTCCAATCGCCAATTCCCATTTGTTTAAATCAAGTTGATAAGCAAACCACGCGCTATACTGCCTGATCCGTGAATGATAATCATATCCAAATTGATCTCCTACCCTGATGATGCGGTTAGGCCTCAACAGATCATTTTGTTGAGCAGCAGTATTGCCAGGAAAATCGGTTTCTGCAAACTTATCCCAGTCGAGATAAAACTCGCCACCCAATAAATCACTTAAGACTTTATAGTTCCGTGTATCCTGCAGGGTAACAGTAGCACCAACATTCAATTGACTTGCTTCATTGATGTTATATAGCATGACGATGTTGCCCATTTTTTTATCAAGATCTGCGCGGCGCTCTTCCATGATATATTTCGACAGCGCACCCGTAAAATCATTTCCTTCAATACCATCCACATCCTCTACCGTAAATTCACTATTGAGATTGATCTCATAAAGTTTGTCCCATTGAACCTGCAGCAATGATTCATCGGACATCAGCCTTTCACGCATTTGTGCTGCCAATACGGGATCACTTACATAACTGGGTAAACGTCGATAGTAATCAGGTCTTGGATCATTCCCGTAAAGCCAGTCGAGCGCTTCTATTGAGCTTCTGCCTGTCTGATAACCGATGGAAGTAGAAATGGAGAGTTTATCATTTAATGTCCAGTCTTGATCAAGCATGAGGTATGGTTGATGTCCGGAATAAATTCGGGAACTTCTTTTTTCGCCCTGCTGATAACCCCAGAATGAATTGTAATAGTGATCACCGGCGAGATCATACATTTCCTGGATGGAGGTACTGTTACCACCCCGCTTTAAAGGCGATCCCAGTACAATCAGGTTGAGTGTGTGAGATTCATTTATTTTCTTGCCTGCCGAAGCGAAGTAAGAGAACGCATCATAGAATGTCCCGGGATAATATCCTTCCTGCGCCCACCGTCTGGAGCCCGATAATGTCACAGCCCAACCACCGGGTAATAATCCTGTTGACCATGTACCCATGATGCGATTGCGATAATTGCGATTGGCTACAGCGTAACTAATCTTTTTCTGTCGCCATTGAGTGGTCGCTCGCAGATCTGTATTAGATGTGCCGGCGATGCCCCCAAATCCCCAATCTGCAAACTCAGCACCGATAATATTGTCATCGTTTCGCAGGACATCATTGAGACCACCCCAACTATTATAATTGATATAACCGGTTTCCAGGTCATTGACCTGCAATTGATTCATGTAAACTTCGGAGTAGAAAGATTCAAGACCACGTCTTCTGAAACGTCCGGGGCTAAATGTGTAATCAGCCATGAAACCAAACAAGTCATCACCCGATTGAAGCAGACCTGAGATATTGGATCCATTATCTTCTTCACCTTCATCTATTGTCAATGTAGGAAGGTCGAGATCAAAATTCTGATTGGTATTTGTCGCAACTTTAATATTTCCAAGGTCAATGGTGCCATTCGCAACGATTTCACTATCCCATTGGAGGAGTTGGCCGTTGATATCGATAAAAAGAGATACGATCTGATCTGACCGATGACGAATCGAAAAATGGCCCTCAGAATTTGTTAAAGTATTGTCCGGGAAAAGGGTACGGACTTCAACATTTGAAAGCGGTACGCCTGTGGTTTCATCTACAATCACCCCAGTGACAGTCGCTTGTGAAAATGCAAATCCTGAAATAAGTGAAAGAATGAAGATAACCAGGTTGCGCTTAAACATGGCGGCAAAGGTAAACTTCCTGGGTTATTTTACTGTGTAACAGTCATTCCGAATCTGGCCCCGGATAACCTAATTTTAGGTTAATGAAAAGAGGACAGGTAGTGGATTTCATTTATTTCAATAAACTTCGCAGCATGAAGGCATGCATTTTTAGTTTAATTCTACTTGTTTTTACCTGTCCGCTGGCCGGCCAGGACCAGGTTAATGTCACCTGTATTGCCTTTTACAATGTTGAGAACCTGTTTGATACCATTGACAGCCCGGATACAGATGACTTTGAGTTTACACCCAAAGGACCTAATCTTTATAATTCGGCGGTCTATTATGACAAGCTGGATAAGCTCGCCAGGGTGATTAGTGAGATAGGTACGGAATATTCACCGGACGGTCCTGCATTACTAGGTGTTGCCGAAATTGAAAACCGGACTGTACTGGAGGATTTTGTACTTCAGCCAGCAATTGCAAAAAGAGGTTATAAAATACTTCACCATGATTCAGGTGATGGACGTGGTGTAGATGTAGCCCTGTTATATCAGCCAAAATATTTTACACCAGAAGCACTTTACCCTTATCCACTGGTGATCGATGATGACAATGATACAGTCATCTATTCGCGTGATATTTTGATTGTCGTCGGAAAACTGAATAATGAACGTGTAGCAGTCAGTGTCAATCATTGGCCTTCGCGCCGGGGAGGTGCAACCAGAACCGCTATTTTTCGGAATGCGGCAGCAGCGATCAACAGGCATGTGCTCGATAGCTTAAATATCAATTGTGGGGTGAAGAAAGCCATTGTGATGGGCGACCTCAATGATGATCCGGTGGATGACAGCGTCCATAATTATCTGAAGGCAGGACGCGCAACCGAAAAACTGGATGATGATGAAATGTATAATCCAATGGAAGATTTCTACCGGAAAGGGCTTGGCACCAACGCTTACCATGACGCATGGAGCTTATTTGATCAGATTATTCTGAGCAGTGAATTATTGAAAGACAAGGATGGCATGAAGTTTTACAAAGCAGGGATTCACAATCCGGCATACATGATGCAAAAGTCAGGATCTTATAAAGGCTATCCGTTGCGTACCTATGCCAATGGTGCTTATGCCGGTGGATATAGTGATCATTTTCCCGTCTATATTGTTTTGGTGCACCCTAAGACATGAAAGAACCTTTAGTGCTGGACCAGGCATTCCAGGATATTCTTCA
>JANMVA010000228.1:0-2121 GCA_031392195.1 Saprospiraceae bacterium
CGGCTTTTGCGGTGGTTTCGTCGTTGGTAACGTCGAGATTGACGAAGTTAAGTTTTCCTTTGTACTCCCGCATCAGTTCGGACATCACCGGTTCAAGTTCTTTGCAGGCGCTGCACAAGCAATGTAAAAGGTTTAATGAACATCCCAAGGATCTCTACGGGTGTCAGAATGATGATCTTAATGATCGCAGGTACACCCGGCATCCACAACATATGGCCCCAGTAATGTTTGTTTCCATTGATCGTAACCACGATGAATGCAATCAGGGCTAATACTGCTGTAAATCCAAGATTACCAGTAACGTTACTTCCTCCCAAAAATGGGATTTGACCAAACAGATTTAGTGCCAGAATAAAAAAGAAGAACGAAAGCAATAGTGGCAGAAAGCGCTCCCATTTCGGACCTAGAAATGGTTTTGCTACTTCATCCTGGATAAAAAGAAATATGGGTTCGACAAGAGACTGTAATCCTTTAGGTGCATTTGCTCCTCTGGTTTTATACGCTTTGGCAATTCCAAAGAAAGCCCATGCTAACAAGAAAGCGATCAATAGCATGGATACTACATTCTTGCTTAACGAAAAGTCATAAAAGGATGTCATGCCACCACCAAACAAACCACCGTCTGCAGTGCTTTGCGGATCGAGCTTATAATGTTTGCCCTGGTAGCAGGCGTATGAGTTGAATTTCTTTTTGCCATCCACCATCGTGTTCTCATGGATAAAACCTTCCAGCTCAACTTGACCCATTGGGAATGACGCATCCTGAACGCGTTTTACCTGGCCTTCATCGAGGACGTATTTGTTGTATGCTTTATGGCCTTCTCCATGGCCATAAAAGTTGAAATCAAATTTTTTGGAAGAGAAAACATCCCAACCTTGACCTTTTGCATAAAGAATGCACGGAAGTGGGAAATTGAATGAGCCAATGCTGTAGACATTTGCATCGGATATGTGATGAAATGCTGTCGAAGTTGCATCATACTCCTCCTCGATCACCTGTTCGTGGAAATGGCAGGTATGTGTATGAGATGTATCGGCGTGTTCATCATGTCCGATATTGGAATGTGTGGAGTCAGTGACGTGTTCCGCAGGCTGCTCGGATTTATGTTCATCAGAATGCTGGGTGAAGGCAGGTGCAGGAAAAGCAACCAGGAGCGCAATCACTGAAAAAATGGAAAAAATGGCTAAAAACCTTCGTAAATCCTTCATTCTTAGAGGGTATCCGTCAAATCAGGCGCAAAAGTACGAAAGCAGGACCTCGCAACCAACAAAGGCTTCAAAGTTTTTCCAATAATAAATTGCTGCCAGGAAAGTGTTTGATCTCGACCGGAAGCACCGGCAAATAAGCATCTCCAGTGGTGCAATTAATCATAATTATTGACTGCGATTGTCCGAAATAACCAAATGACCTTCTGTGCAAAACTTCCAGACTGCCCGTTAGCTTTACCCTATGAAATCTGAATTCCTCAACCTGATCGAAGTAGCAGGAATTATCACATTCAGTATCTCGGGAGTGCTGGCAGCGCAGGAAAAAAAGCTGGACATCTTTGGCATTTTCATCATTGCCTTTATCACAGCTATGGGTGGAGGGACATTGCGGGATATCCTGATCGGAGACCTTCCGGTCAACTGGATGGTGAATACGCAAAATGCAGCTATCGTATTTATCAGCGCTGCTGTTGCCATTCCATTCCGCCGCACCATTAAAAATTTGCAGAAGGTTTTGATCGTGTTCGATTCATTAGGTCTTGGGTTATTTACACTTGTGGGAATTGAAAAAGGAATCGATCATGGATTCACCCCGGCGATATGTGTTGCATTGGGCACGATTACCGGATGCTTTGGCGGAGTGATTAGGGATATATCGATCAACAATATTCCATTGATCTTTCAGAAGGAGATCTATGCCATCGCCTGCATTGCAGGAGGGATCATTTATTTTCTGCTGATCCCTTTTTTTCCGAAGGATATAGTTGGTATGATTGTGATTGCATTCATCTTCATCCTGCGAATGCTTGTGGTGCGATTTAATTGGAGCTTACCGGATATGTATAGGGAAAGTAAAAGGTAGGAGGTAAAAGGTTAGAGGTAAGAGGTAAAAGTTAAAAGGTAAAAGGTAAAA
>JANMVA010000231.1:0-1967 GCA_031392195.1 Saprospiraceae bacterium
CGTAGAGGCGCCAGGCTTGGCGGCGGCGGTGTATATGTACACTTGAAGGTGTGCCAACGTCATCATCTACTGTAGATGTGTCTGTGTGGAAGGAAGATGAAGGTCGTATGTATATCGGCAAGACTGTCGCAGTCTCTACAAGCCGTCCTTTAAATCCGCCCTTTGTGATTTCAATGAAATCAGTAAGCAATGTCACCGTTCCGGATATCTGGGGGTTCCCAACTGCCATTACGGATATGGAAATAAAAGCAGGATCAGGCGGTAAGATGGATACATTATTTAAAGGTCATCTGACAGAACTGCCGGAGAACTCTAGGTTTAAAAGCCAAGAAGATGTCCAGATCCCATATCTGAAAATCAAGTTTAAATATTCAGGTCGTCGTGCTGAGGATGGAAGAAGGATCATGGAGCCGGTGAGTACAGGAATAATGTTGCAACAAACGGCTGAAGACATTGTGCTCTACGATGAGTTTGACGTTACCCTAAAGGCAAAACGAAATCAGGGACTTGCCCAGGTTATAAACCTTTCCTTGACGAAAGTTGGACAATCGAATGGCAAAATAGAAGGTGTGGTTGAAACGGAATTGTCTTCATTCAACTGGTCGTATGATTTTGATGGAAAATTTTTCCTGGGAACTACACCAACAGAATACAACATTGATGTTTTTCAGACAGGAACCCCTTTATATATGTTTCAGGATATTGGACAAATAGAGTTTATGGGCCAGAATGTCGAACCTGTTCCCGGGCCGAATGATTTTTATCTTATGGACATCGGACCAGGCAACATACCCAGATCGCATCAATATCAGGTATGGGAATTTCCGGCATCCAGCGATTCTTCACGCTCATTTGTTTCCGAAGAAGCATTTTATATCCATACCATTCTGCATACGAATATCACGAATGTGACACCCCGGGACCTTGCTTTGTCTGTAGGGAAAATTATTGTCACGCCGCAAGAGATCACCACATTTAATAATGGTACAAATCGACTTGATTTCAGGATGGGAAAATTATGGAAGTATCAAAGCACTTCTCCTTTCCATTATGATCCCAATCTCGGTGGCATTACAGTCAGTACAGGATATATCCAGACTGGCCAGGTGGATGTGCCGGTGAGCGATCCCATTATAAAGTATGAGGAGTTAATCATGAGCGATGTAAATGCCATTGATAAGCTCACCTTGTCAGGGATTAAAGATGTGAACCTGATGGATGGTGTCAATATCGTATTGAGTAAGGGTGACATGGATATCGGCTGGATGCTTACGGTCGGCCAAACGGAAGGTGGAAACATTGATGACGATGGTATTGTGGCAGAGATATCAAATTTGCCACCGCTTCGCCCTCAGGATAAAATCTACATCGAAACAATTTTACTCAATAGTGAAGATTCGCTTCTTGACCTCACTGTTCATGGTGATGTCAGGCCATACGATATTGCGGATTATGAAGTGACAACAATTACCACCGGCCCTGGTTTTTTCATCCTTGGAGGTAATGCAACACTCGGAAAATCTTCCTTGAGAGTTCCTCGTCTCATGCCAAGTGACTTAGGCTTGCGTTTTCGTAAGGTCAATAATTCACTTGTCGGTGAATTCAAGACTTCGTTTACCGGATTTTTTGAAACCTATGGACAAGTATCATTTAAACTTGATCCGAATGAAACTAATATAAAAAAGCAACACTGGAAAAACGGGAATTTTGTGAGCACCGGTTTGATCAGGGTATATGAAGATGGCGGAGAATTTACCCTGAAAGGAATTTTGGAAGTAACCAACAGCGCTGTCAAAATCCATGTCATTCATGATGGCACTAATATTCCAGATATTATTTACGCAAAAGTCGATCAACAGATAGTGATGGGTTCGAGTGGAAAAAAATTAATGGTTCGCCATGGCCTGCAAGCAGTAGCGAATAATGACTGGCTCCCCCTGACTTTCGATGCCAACATGGATGGCTTT
>JANMVA010000295.1:0-8133 GCA_031392195.1 Saprospiraceae bacterium
TCTTCAATTGTATCCCATCCTTTATCTGAAGTCAGTGCTGAGGGACTATCCGGAACCAGAGTACACTGATGAGGTCTGTTTTTTAATACCTCTTCCATAAAACGATCTGTTGGATTGCCCTCCACATTGAGTTCAGTAGACACCATTTTCTTTAATTCTTCTATGTCATTATACCGAATGTGTCTTTCATCCGGGCGTGGATGAATGGTGATGCCATCAGCTCCATATGCTTCACAATCACGAGCAAATTGAATGATATCAGGTTTATTCCCCTCACGGCTGTTGCGGATGAGTGCAACCTTGTTGATGTTGACACTTAATTTTATTCCGGAAGTCATGGCATTCATTACTTGACAATAGACGGAATGTCTATTTTGCACAAAAGTATGACATGACACGCTTGGATTATTTATTGAGGTTACTGGTCATAGGTGTGTTTGCAGGCATTGGGCTTCTGCTGACGGTAGCAGTTTCAGCAGTTTTGCTGTTGTCAACCGGCATGTCATTAGAAGAAATCATCACCATGAGCCAAAGTGGTATGGAAGGCCTGAGTACAGGCACGATGCGTATTTTATTGGCAGCCCAGCACCTTTGTGTCTTTATTCTTCCCGGGCTTCTTTTTGGTTTTATTTTCTACCGGTCCGCAATCTGGAAAGGACTCGATCTGTCGAAATGGCCTTCTTTCATGTTGGTTTTTTTTGGAATCGTCTTTCTAATGGCTGCCTATCCTTTGGTCAATTTAAGCTTCCTTTTAAATGAATCCTTTCCATTGCCTTCGTGGGCTTCAGAATTTGAGAACCAGGCTGCGGAAACGCTAAAAGCAATTTTGGATATGGACACACCGGCTGTTTTTATCATCAACCTGGTATTAATTGCCATTCTGCCCGGAATCGGTGAAGAATTATTGTTTCGCGGTATCATTCAAAAAAATATTAGTGGACTTCTAAAAAACCCTATTGCTGCCATCTGGATTTCAGCCTTTATTTTCAGCGCGATCCACATGCAGTTCGAAGGCTTCCTGCCCAGAATGGTTTTGGGAGCTACACTTGGTTATCTATATTATTGGACTAAAAATCTTTGGGTGCCGATCATCGCACATGCATTTAATAACGGGATCCAGGTCATTCTCGTTTACTCCATGGGAATGGATGTATCCGAATTTGAAGAACAGGGAAGCGATCAGTTAAAATGGTGGATGATTGTATTCAGTGTGGGTATCATGTATCTGGCTTATACAGCGATCACCAAAAGAAAAAATTCAAATCTTGAATAAGCGTGAGTTACTGACCCGTAGCCTGACTGGAATACTCATCGTGGGTGTTACACTTGCCGCCATTATCTATTCACCCTACAGTTACCTGGCATTCTTATCGTTGATTGCATTTTTTGGAGCGAGAGAATATTTCAAACTGGATCTTGAATCACCGGGGTCTATTGTATTGAATCTGATTCCGTTTATTTTTCTCACCATTATTTTATCAGCCGGATATTTTCTGATGAGAGTACAAAATCCGATGATCTTATTGATTCTTATCCCGGTCATGATTTCACTCACTGTTCTCATTCAACTGATGTCCATCAATGGTTCTGAGGCGCTGGTTAAGAAAGGAAAGTCAGTTTATTCTGCAGCATCATACATCCTCATCCCTCTGCTTTGCGGCACCTTATTTCTACTGCATGAATACAATTACCAATACGTATTGGTCCCGGTCATTTTGATATGGGTCAATGACGTGGGTGCTTACCTGACCGGCTCATTGTGGGGAACAAAAAAAATCATGCCTTCCATTTCACCGGGAAAAAGTTTACAGGGAACTATTGGAGGTGGACTGCTCACGGTGATCGTTGCATTTGTACTTTGGAAGATATGGCCTGATTTAAGCTTGCCCTACCTGGTGCTCTTGGCAATCGCGACACCATTTTTTGCCATTGCCGGTGATCTGTGGGAATCAGCTTTAAAAAGAAACGCGGGTGTTAAGGACAGCGGTTCTATCCTACCCGGACATGGAGGCATTATGGATCGTTACGATTCTCTTTTATTCGTATTGCCCGTCGCTGCATTAGCATACTATATCTTTGTTCTATGAGCTACCGATTACATAAAGAAGGAAGTCCCTACCTGGTCAGTGCATCTTTCTTTTTTTTAGCAAGTGCATTTTTTTGTTTCTTCTTCACTTCCGTTCTTACAGTACTACTTTTCTTATTGAGTTGTTTTTTTCTGGTCTTGTTCCTCATTTTTTTCAGAAATCCGCCAAGAGTAAATCAGTTGAAAGAAAGTAAATCCATCGTTGCACCTGCCGATGGTAAAGTAGTCGTTATCGAAAAAACGACAGAAAACGAGTTTTTGAAATCTGATCGGATCCAGATCTCAATATTCATGTCTCCGCTCAATGTGCACAGCAACCGTAGTCCTGTTGAAGGCAAAGTAATTTATCAGCAATATCACCCGGGAGAATACCTGGTAGCCTGGCATCCAAAGTCATCCGAACTCAACGAACGAAATACACTCGTCATTGAAAACTCTTCGGCACCGGTGCTTGTGAGACAAATTGCCGGAAAAGTAGCTCGCAAAATTGTGAGCTATGTAAAGGAAGGTACCCCATTGAAACGAGGAGAAGAATTTGGCTTCATTAAATTTGGAAGCAGGGTAGATGTTTTTCTGCCAACAGATGTTTCAGTCTCCGTGAAAATTGGTGATGTGGTACAGGGTGGTGTTACAGAACTTGGCCGATTCGCTTAATTTATTCCGGATTTTTCTCAGGCTTCATTTGAGGAAATAAGAGAACATCCTGTATCGAATTTGAATTGGTCATGATCATCGCCAGCCTATCCATTCCGATACCCAGACCTGAAGTGGGCGGCATACCATATTCCAATGCCCGAAGGAAATCTTCATCGAGCATCATCGCCTCTTCATCTCCTCTCTTTCCGAGTTCAAGTTGTTCTTCAAATCGTTGACGCTGATCGATCGGATCATTTAATTCGGAAAATGCATTGGCAATTTCCTTTCCATTACAGATTGCTTCAAACCTTTCCACAAGACCAGGCTTTGATCTGTGTTTCTTGGCCAACGGTGACATCTCCACCGGATAGTCCGTAATAAAAGTTGGCTGGATCAAATGACGCTCACATTTATCACCAAAAATTTCATCGATGATTTTTCCTTTACCGTACTCGGGCTCGAGATGAATATGAAGCTCTCGTGCAGTCGTCCGCAAGGCTGCCTCATCCATTTCACTAATATCGATCCCTGTAAAATGATGTATGGCTTCGTACATCGTATATCGTTTCCATGGTCTTTTAAAATCAATGAGATGGTCGCCAACTTGTACGGATGTCTTACCATGAATATCCATGGCCACTTTTTCTACCATTTCCTCCACCAGGGACATCATCCATTCATAATCCTTATAAGCCACATACAACTCGATCTGGGTGAATTCCGGATTGTGAAAGCGGCTCATACCCTCATTCCTGAAATCCTTACTGAATTCATAAACTCCGTCAATACCACCTACGATCAGGCGTTTCAGGTATAACTCATTTGCAATACGCAGATATAAAGTCATATCCAGCGTGTTGTGATGTGTTTTAAATGGTCGGGCGGCTGCACCACCATATAAAGGCTGAAGAACAGGAGTCTCAACTTCCAGATAACCTGACTGATTAAGGTAACTCCGCATTGTATTATACATCATGGTCCGCTGTTCAAACACTTTTTTAATGTGCGGATTGACGACGAGATCAACGTAGCGTTGCCTGTAGCGTTGTTCAGGATCAGTAAATGCATCATGCACTACTCCATCAGCATCAACTTTCACCACCGGAAGAGGACGTAAAGATTTACTCAAAAGCACAAGCTCTTTCACATGAACAGTGATCTCTCCTGTCTTTGTAAAAAAAGTATATCCTTTGGCACCAATAAAATCACCCAGGTCAAATAAATGCCTGAAAACCTGATCATAAAATGTTTTATCCTCCCCGGGACAGATCTCATCCCGGTTGATGTATAGCTGGATCCTGCCGGCACTATCCTGAATCTCTGCGAAGGAAGCTTTACCCATTACCCTGACTGACATCAGCCTGCCTGCAATGACTACATCCTGGAAATTCTTTTCATCGGGCTTGAAGCCTTCCTTGATCTTAGTAGAATGAGTATTGACCGGATAAAGCTGCGCAGGATAAGGATCAATGCCCAGGTCGATAATCTTTTGAAGATTCTGGCGTCTGACGATCTCCTGTTCTGAAAGTTGAGTCATAATTGAGGGTTAGTACAAAGAGAGGCAAAAATAATTGTCCTGATGAGATTGAGCGGGAAAGGTAATGCACAACATAGAAAGTAATTTTCAGACCTTAGCCATCATGTCCTCCGCATCACCAGTTTTGTTTGCCGAAATACTTCTCCCTTTAGCCCTGGAAAGCACCTATACCTATCGCATTCCTAAGGCACTCGCCGGAGAAATGGCATTTGGCAAAAGAGTGGAAGTCCAGTTTGGAAGTCGAAAACGATATTCAGGTCTGGTGCTCAAACTGACCTCAACAGATCCCGGTTACAAGACAAAAGAAATCATCAGTGTCCTGGATAATGAACCGGTGATACTCCCATGGCAACTTGAGTTCTGGAGCTGGATGGCATCCTATTACTGCTGTACACTCGGTGAAGTCATGAAAGCGGCACTTCCGGGAGGTCTATTGTTGTCAAGTGAAACAATAATTTCACCGATGCCCGTGAAGGAAGATGAAATCCTTCAATTATCAAATCCGCTATATGATCTGATGCGGATCATCCAATTGAAAGCCACGATCACGCTTGAACAATTGGAAGAAGTCAGCGGCCTGAAAGTTTTATATCCGCACATTGTGAAACTCTATCAACTCGGAATGATCCTGGTTGCAGAAGAACTGGCTGAAAAATATGTACCGAAAAAAGTTAAGTTGATACAGCTTTCAGACCAATTTACATCTGAAGAGAATCTACATCAGGCATTGGATTTGGTGAGTAAGCATGAAAAGCAACTACAGCTTTTGCTTGCTTATTTGTCGTTGACAGGAGCCGGCAAAAGACCGGTTGATCCAAAGGAATTGCTTGGCAAAGCAGATGTTGGACAGCCTGTATTGAAATCATTAGTCCAGAAAGGCATTTTTGAAGAAGTGGTTAAGGAGGTAAACCGGATGGATCGTTTTAAAGATCAGAATGATTCAGACAATGCAATTCTGTCTGATGAACAAAACAATGTTTATCAAAGCATTATTAAACAATGGTCTGACAAAGAAGTAGTACTGCTTCATGGGGTAACCGGAAGCGGAAAAACAATTATTTATACAAAGTTGATTGCCGATACTCTTTCTCAAAATGGACAGGTATTATATCTCGTCCCTGAAATTGGTTTAAGTGTTCAGATTTTAAACAGGTTAAAAAAACAATTCGGATCGAAGATTACAGTTTCACATTCACGACTCAATCAGCATGAACGCGTTGACCTTTGGAATCAGGTCAAAGATGGTATACCCATTGTCGCCGGTGTGCGCTCCAGTATTTTTCTTCCATTCAACAACCTGAAGCTGATCATCATCGATGAAGAGCATGATGCAAGTTATAAGCAACAGGATCCGGCACCCCGATACCACGCACGTGATAGTGCGATTTACCTTGGACAAAAAGTTGGTGCGAAGGTCCTGCTGGGATCTGCAACACCTTCGATTGAATCTTATTTCCAAAGTGAGAATAACAAGTATGGTAAGACAGAATTAAAGGAGAGGTATCTGGGAATTGAACTGCCGGAGATCATCATGGTGGACAAGCGAAAAGATAAGTCCGTTGAAGGTTCTGCCTATAGCCATACATTGATCGAAGAAATGAAGAAAACACTTGCTGAGAAAAAGCAGGTGATCATTTTTAAAAACAGAAGAGGCTATGCCCCTGTCCTGAAGTGTGGTGTTTGTGAATGGGTTGCCGAGTGTCCTAATTGTGATATTTCGATGACTTATCATAAAGGGCGAAATAAACTTGCGTGTCATATTTGTGGCACATCAAGACCCGTATTGAGTGTTTGCCCGGCTTGCGGATCTCCTCGTTTGATCCTTGAAGGTTATGGAACGGAAAAAATAGAGGATGAGCTCAATAGTATTTTCCCTGATGCGACCATCAGGCGGATGGATCTGGATACGACACGAGGGAAGAATAATATGGAAAATCTGATTTACAGTTTTGAGCAGGGCAAGATTGATATTCTCGTGGGAACACAAATGGTAACAAAGGGGCTGGATTTTGATCATGTCGGATTAGTGGGAGTGATCTATGCTGATCAGGCTTTGTATTATCCTGATTTTCGCGCGGCAGAAAGAACTTTTCAAACCCTTGTTCAGGTCAGTGGCCGTGCGGGTAGAAAAAATCAACAGGGAAAAGTCATGATCCAGACTTATCAGCCTGAGCATCCGGTGTTCAAAGATGTTGTGAATAGCGATTACCAGTCGTTTTATGATCGTGAAATCAGCGAAAGAGAATTATTCCGATATCCGCCCTTTGTTCGGCAAATAGCGATCACAATAAAACACCGCCAGTTTGATATCAGTCGCGAAGCAAGTGAAATACTTGCATTAGAACTCAGGGAAAAATTTGGCCAACGCATTCTTGGACCTACAGTCCCGTCAGTCGGACGCATACGCAATCAATATATCCACATGATTTTTATCAAGATGGAGAGAAACACAACAGTGATCAATGAAGTGAAGCGAGTGCTGAAAGAATTTCAATCGGGCATTACGAAAATGAAATCATTATCTACGGTGAGAATCAATATTGATGTTGATCCGCACCATTAATCATATATCGGACATTCGTTGTCAATAAATCATGATTTATAATGATAATCGTTTTCCAATGAGGCGTTTATTTTGCATCTAAATAGCGTAATTGGCAGCCTTTATAAATTGTAACATATTTTTTAACTTATAAATATTTTATTTATGAAAAATCTTTTCTTGTTTACACTAATCTTATTTGCATTTCTACCTTTCAACAGTTCTGCGCAACTGGTTTTTGGTGTATCACCGGGCCTGAATTTAAATGGTGCCTACATCGGTACAAAATTTAGTGACCATTTGATTGGCACATTTGGTTTTCAATACCTGGGTGTGTCTTATACACTGACTGATCCGGATTTTGAAGATAAATTTTCCGGGTCTGTTTTCATACCAAGCCTTGGCCTTAAATATTTGATGAACAAGCAAAACCAGATTCAGCCTTATCTGGGCATCTCCGTTTCAAAACCATTTGTCACCGGAAAAATTGAATACGATGGCGAGGAAGACGAAGAATTTTCGGATGCAGTCAAAAATCTGAGCCTCTTAGGTCTTGAACTGGGATTTGGAGTAGAATATTTTTTTGATGAGAATTTCAGCATTGGCGGCGAGTATGGCTTTCGCTATATCAATGTCAAATACAAATCATCCGATGAATTCGATGATGTCGATGTAAGCGGAAGCGTAAAGCCTACCTACACGAAACTGACCTTGAATTATTACTTTTCAAAAGGTGGAGAATAATAACTGCACGATTTATTTATAACCGTACATCTTATACAGTTGGGTTGTAATCGCAATATTCCAGCACACCCAAGCAATGCCCACAACTACTGAAAAGAACCAATGAAAAATTCCAAAATAAATAGAGGTGCCTACAAACGTCCATAACGCAAATTGACCTGAGATACACTTAGGGCATTCAAGCAGATTCTGGAGATAGGGACTTTTGATCTTTTCAATTTTGGCAGGAAGGAAGTCGAGTAGGTTACCCGGTTGCAGAAGGATGCCTGACCATGCGATGCCGGTATGCGTGACCAGGAGTGTTGCCAGTATGAAGATGAGGAGAATGTCCATCATCGTTAGAGGGCCGAAGATTTCATGCATAACTGCTGATTAAAATGTTGGTTAAGGTTGTAGAGGCAATAGCTGTACCATATTAAATCTACATAAAGGTTTATTGCTTCCGAAAATAAAAAAACCTCCGGGAGTTTACTGATCCCGGAGGTTTAAATTTAATAATCGAAAATGATCTACCTGTTGATGATAAATCGTTTCGTCATCTGCTCTTTGTCAGAATTAATTAACACAATGAACAAGCCATTGGTGAAA
>JANMVA010000302.1:0-4054 GCA_031392195.1 Saprospiraceae bacterium
ATCTCACTCAGATAAAAACTCGTACCCATCCCCCGGTCAAACATCAACAGGAAAAATCCGGATACAAGCACGGGGAAAGAAAGGATCCCCAGAATTGCGGTAACCAATAGTGCCCATACAGTCAAAGGCATTCTCCAAAGGCTCATTCCTTTCGTGCGCAAGTTCAATACAGTCGTTACATAGTTGATACCTCCAAGCAATACAGAGACCACAAAAAAAGTAAGACTCACCAGCCAAAGCGTCATCCCTGCTCCGGATCCGTCACTGGCTTCAGGCAATGCACTTAACGGCGGATATGCCGTCCATCCACCTGAAAATGGACCTGTGTTGAGAAATAACGAAAAAAACATGACCACACTGGCCAGGAAAAAGAACCAATAGGATAACATATTGAGAAAGGGAGAAGCCATATCTCGTGCCCCTACCTGAAATGGGATCAATAGATTCGCGAATGTTCCACTCAATCCGGCGGTCAATACGAAAAACACGATAATCGTACCGTGCATGGTGACAAGTGCGTAATAAAATTCAGGGTTGAGTGAACCTACTCCCGAATCGCTGATGGTGATCCATTTACCCAGAAGTGGTTTCAACCATGCAAGACTTTCATCCGGGAAACCAAGCTGAAGCCGGAAAATGATACTCATTCCGGCGCCAACAATAGCCCAAAAGATACCTGTAATCAAAAACTGCCGGGCAATGATCTTGTGATCCTGGCTGAATATGTAATGCGTGATAAAGTTCGATTGATACTTATCACCGTGAGGCTGTTCGTGAAAATGATCATCATATCCCTGCTCCCTGATCAGAACATCTGTCTCATGCTGATGTGATGTTGACATAAAGTTTATCTTTTATTGAGCTGTTATTCTAAATTCTATTCTCCTATTCTTCTGACGGCCAGCGTCTGTTTCAGTGGTATCTACAGGTTTGCTAGCACCGTAACCAACAGCAGTCACACGAACTGCATCAACTCCCTCGGTCATTAAAAAACTTTTTACAGCATCAGCTCTGTGTTGTGAAAGCGTACGATTAGTGGTTGCATCACCTTCACTATCCGTGTGGCCTCTGATCTCAATTCGAACATTTGGATATTTCTCCATCAATTCAACCAGGTCGTTAAGCTGATACTTAGAGTCGGCTGTCAAGGCTGTACCGTTGGATTCGAACTGAACAGCATCCAGGCGAATGGTTCTTGGATCTTCAGGTGCGGTTGTTGCTGCGCTTTCTGTCTCTATGCCGGCATTAGCTGCAGCACTCAATGTCGTATCCGTTGCAACCAAATTAAGTCCAAGTGCTCTTTCCAGAGATGTATTTAGGTTATCCTTGTTCTGGATTATCTCGAAACCGAGCAACATTCCTTTATTGGGATCATTGTCTTTGTTCCGAATGCTGCTGGAATAATACGAAGGCTGTGATGCGAGCCAGGCATTGTACTCATCCTCGGTGACAATACGCACAATTCGGCGCATGCTATAATGACTTTTTCCACAAAGTTCAGCACACGCGAGCTCATAATTGAATTCTTCCCATAACAGCGGGCTATTCGGATCCTCGGGATCTTTCGGTTTATTATATTCCGGATATGCACTTAGTTGTTCGCGATACTCTTCCGTTGTTAAAGTCGGAGTAAATACAAAATAAGTTGGCAGACCGGGAACGGCATCCATTTTAACACGGAAGTGAGGCAGATAAAAATTATGCAATACATCCCTGGCTATAATTCGGACACGGACTTTCTTGTTTACAGGCAACCACAGTTCGTCAGGGTGTATGTCATCAAAATTTTTCTCATCCGTCCAATCTTGTCCAAGTGGATTTTCAGGACTTGTCAGTTTGTAATCTCTTGCTCCAATAACACCATCTGCACCGGGGTATCTTAAATGCCAGGCAAACTGATAACCTGTAGCTTCAATTTCAATTACATCTTCATCCGGAGCTACATCAGCCATCACCATGTTCCATGCAACAAGTCCTTTGATCACGAGGTAAGTCATCACGACTGCCGGAATGGCGGACCATACAATTTCAAGTGTATTGTTATGAGATACGTGTGTGCCTTTGGATCCTTTAACTTTCTTATACTTAAATGCAAACCAAAACAATGCGATATGTGTAATCACAAAAACGATCCCGGTCGGAACAAGTGTCACATTAAACAAGTCATCCAGCACACTGCCATGGGCTGACGCTGATTTATGTGGTCCATATCCCATCATGTAATTTTTCCAGGCATAAGCTGTCAGAATACACAAGGCCAGTAGACCGATCATGAAGAGCAGCATGGCTCTTCCCTGATTGCGGTTGCTTCTGTATTCAACTTCTTCCTCTCCCCTGATGCGTGTGTACAGTTCAGTCAGTTTGCTGATCTGTAAGATCACGACGACCAGGAGCACAATACTTATTACGATAATCAGAGCGGTCATTTGCTATATAGCTTTATATACTTCATTCATTTTTATTCTCTCAAAAAAATCTATACATGATGAGAAACACTCTCCATCAGGTACGGATCTCTGCGCGGTAATAGTGAAGCTTTTTCCAATCGGCTGAATACGAAATAGAAAAACAATCCAAGGAAGCCAATAAAGGTTCCGATCTCTAAAAATCCAGGTATTGTAAACCCGGGTGTTGGTCCATGATGTGCTGCAGCTGCCCCTTCAGCATGTTGGGCCAGTTCGTGTGCTGTATGCAGTATGCCAGGTTTCAACATCAGGAAGAAATCCAGCCAATGACTCAGGACTAAAACAGCTGATATGAAAAGCAGTGTACCATATTTTCTTTTTGTATCATTTCTGAGCAATACGAGAAATGGAAGCGCAAAGTTGAGCGCGATGTTCAGATAGAAAACTACCGGATATTCATTCAGCCTTGTATGATAGTAAATGGTCTCTTCAGGAATATTTGCATACCAGATCAACATGAACTGAGAAAACCACATATACGTCCACAGGATACTGAAAGCAAATAAATATTTACCTAAATCATGCAGGTGTTCAATCGTGAGCAATGGAAAATAACCACGGATCTTAAGCGTGATCAGCGTAATGATCGTCAGACCGACCATAGCAACCATCAGGCTCACAGAAGATAACCAGGCATATAATGTGCTATACCAGTGCGCATCGACCGACATGACCCATAGCCAGATCATGGCAGCACTCGAAAATCCAATGACCGGTAATGCAGCTGCTCCCCAAACCCTGATCTTCTGAGCGTGTGTAAAATTCATATCGCCATTAGTATCCTCGTCGACCGAAAGCCTTCTGATTCTTGTTGCGATCAATATCCACAATCCCATGATGATAATCCCGCCGAAAGTATACCAGCCTTTATTTAGAAAAGAACTTTTTTCCTGAAGGATTTTATCAGTTGCGAGGGATCCCTGATCAGCCCAATGATAAAGATGATGCCATCCTGCCCAGATTCCGATTGCCACTATCAACATCAACACGAAGCCTACAATCAAAAACAATGAGAATGCTTCCCATAATCTCTTGAATATAGTATGCCAGCCTGCCCATGCGGTGATTTTTGCTCCAAGCATGAAGAGAGCCAAAAGTCCTACGCCCGTGAAAAAGACAGAATTATGCAGCACGTTTGACCAGAACCTGGTGTGAAACTGGTCATCACCCATAAACGTGATCACCAAAGAGATCACACCAATGAGCATCATGATGCCAAGTATGGTTTTCTGCCTGCTTTCGAATATAAATTGATTCATATCTGTATAGTCGATTCTCTCTTCAATTAATGTTTTTCCATTTTCTCACCATCACCCATATGGTCAGATGGCGTCATCATGCCCAAACGGGCTGCACTGTCCGGATGCATCTTTTTACCCATTGATGGTTCCATCAAAGCCCAGGGAGTCGCTTCAGTGTTAAAAGTGTTTGAATCTGAAGTGTATTTCATTTTTTTAGATTGTGCCTGCAGGGAACGAATGTAATGGATGACTTCCCACCGCTCGCGGTAACTCAATTTATCAGCATAAGAACCCATTACATTTTTACCATGCATGATCGCATGATAAATGCGGCCTGCTGAAGCATTG
>JANMVA010000305.1:0-3349 GCA_031392195.1 Saprospiraceae bacterium
GGGAGAGTTTTAACACCCTATATCCTTTTTTATCTCCTGCAAGTCCATCAGGAAATATATCAGGCTGATCCAAAATCAATTGAAAAGGGGATTGATTTTATTGTCAGGGAAATGCAATTGGCCATGCGTGAGGATAGCTCAGCTCTTGTTGATTATCCAAACTATAGTGCTGCGTATGCATTGCGGGTATTAAACATTGCAAGAAAGGATACTCATTTACAAAATCTACTTGTTGATTATTTACTGGCCCAACAGTTTAATGCTAATAGAGGATTTGATAGTACACATCTTGTTTTTGGAGGTTGGGGATACGGTGAGCCCAATCTTCAATCCGGAAATTATGGACATGTCGATATTTCCCATACAAGAAGAGTAACTGAAGCCCTTTGTGAGGCTGGATTATTTCTCCAAAGGGATATTCGAAGTGAAATTAAAGATGATGTTATACTATTTATAAAAGGAGTCCAGAGAGATACGAATGATCACAGGTCTTATGAGGGTTGCATATCGAGAGCTGAATTACCTTATGATGGAGGATTTGTTGCATCTGTTGTAACACTTTCAACAATTAAATCCCAACCATTGATGATTGAAGGTGCGGGATACCATTATCCAAGCTATGCAACCGCAACATGCGATGGATTTTTAACGATGCATGCCATGGATATGCAGGATAGCGTTGATTATAAAGATGCAGCTGCATGGCTAATTAAACATCAGGACATGCACACCATTGATGGCCTGTCTAAAGATGATCCGGAACAATGGGCTGAGATCATGCATTATTATCATTTTGCTGTGCGGGCAGAAGCAATGTCGATTATTGCTCCTGATGGTCAATGGAAAGAAACACTCGCATCTATGCTGATCGAAGAGCAAGAACCGGAAGGATTTTACATCAACCCGATCGGAGGTGTCAACAAAGAAGACGACCCGTTGATGGCGACGATATTTTGTATACAGGCAGCTAATCAGTTGAAGGATTGAAAGGCTGATTTATCTGAAGATTAAAGGTATTCCAAAGTGCCGTAGGCATTTTTAATCAACAATTTTCACTTGCGGCTATAAGCTGCTTCCCATTGTTTTCGAAATGCCACAGATCCATGATAGTCTGTTTAAGTTCGGAAACTTAAACAAGCTTCTGCATTAGTTACGGAGGTGGGATCATGGAGGTAGCCATTGCATAGGCACAGATTTTTCTTTCGTACCTACGGCACGAGGTGATGGTTTCTACATCTTCGATGTGTTACCAACCTTATGCCCCGATGGGGCAGTACAGATCTTCAAATTCATGTCGAAGGCCTGAAAGGCCGTAAGCTCATAACCGCGGGCAACGCCCGCGGGGCGAAAATAAGGCGTAAGCCCATCATCCCCTCTGAGTGCAGCGAAGTGGAAAAGCGGCGCAGCCGAAAAGGAAAGAGCTGGGATTTGTACCTGCAGCTTATAAACTGCTTCCCATTGATTGCAAATTGAAACAGTTTGTGGATAAGGGTTTTAAGTTTGAAACTTAAAACAGCGGTGGGGGTTTGAATTCTGCCAGCTAGCACATATGATTTTAAAGTGCCGAAAGCATTTTTTAACAACCATGGAATAACATCCTTCATTTCCTTCGCCTCCGCCTTAGCCTTAGCCTTTTGTATCCTGCCTTAGCCTTAGTCTTTTTCAGTCCGCAGTAAACCATTTTAGTCTAATCCAACGTTAAGGAAGCACCTATCCAATTACTTTTGAGGCTTTACGAATGAATATGAAAAAGACAATTTTATATGGCCTGATCATCATCGCCGCTTTCGGGCTTGGGATCGCCGCCACCACGGTTGCCAATAAAGGCCGGTATTTTGATATCACCAAAAACCTGGAGATCTTCAGCAATCTCTATAAAGAGCTCAATTCCAACTATGTAGATGAGATCGACCCCAACCAGATCATGAAGGTGGGGATCGATGCCATGCTGGCAACACTTGACCCATTCACTAATTATTTCTCCGAGTCCCAGATTGAGGGTTTCCGATTCCGGAACGAGGAGGGAGAAGCTTCATCGGGGTTGAAAGTGAAGAAAATCAACAATGAACTGGTTATCACGGGCATCATCGAGGAATCACCTGCTCATACCGCCGGTCTAAAAGTCGGCGACCAGATCAAATCTGTTAATGGTGAGACAACAGAAAAGAGAAGTGCCGAAGATGTCATGGACATCATCAGCGGTATCCCGGGCAGTGAAATGAACCTGGATATCGTCCGTCCGGGTCAAACGGACATGCTCAATGTGAAGCTGATCCGCGGCGGAATGGATGGTAAAAATGTACCCTACTCAGGAATGGTAGATGCCGAGATCGGATATATCTCACTGACAACTTTTACACGCGATGCAGGAAGAAATGTAGCCAATGCATTACGAGATCTCAAAACTGCCACACCAGGATTGAAAGGAGTGATTCTCGATCTGCGCGGCAACGGTGGAGGTTTACTGAGAGAAGCCATCAATGTGTGCAATGTTTTTATCCCGGCTAATGAAACGGTGGTGACGACAAGAAGTAAAGTGGTGGAAGCCGACCAGGAATTTAAAACCCGGAATGAGGTTGTAGATCCAACGATTAAACTGGTGGTACTGATTGATGAGAATTCTGCTTCTGCATCTGAGATCGTCTCCGGTGTGATGCAGGATCTGGACAGAGGCGTAGTGATCGGCCAGTTATCTTATGGAAAAGGCCTTGTACAGAATACATTTGACATCGGTTACAATGCCAAGATCAAGTTGACCACTTCTAAATATTATATCCCCAGCGGACGATGCATCCAGTCAGTTGAATATAAGAATGGTGAGCGCGTCCACATCCCTGATGACAAGCGTGCAAAATTCAAAACCCGTGCTGGCAGAACAGTACTTGATGGTGGTGGTGTGCAACCGGATATTGCATTGACAAATGAAAAACGTCCGTTGATCGTACAGAAATTAATTGACCAGGATGTGGTCTTTAACTATGTGACACAATACTGTATCGGCCGCGACAGCATTGCTTCGGTTGAGGCATTCCATTATACAGACTTCCCTTCTTTCATTTCGTTCATTGATAAAAATGAATTCCGCTTTGAAACAAAGACAGATGAGTTGATCAAGAACCTGAAAGATGCTTCGGCTACAGAGGCTTATTCACCTGACGTGGCAAACGAAATCAATCAATTGAAGACCCTGGTGGAGAAAGAAAAATCTACGCAGGTGAAGCAACATGAAAAAATCATCCTGAAAGAAGTAGAGCGCGAGATCCTCACCCGCTATTACTTTGAAACAGGTCTTGTGCGCCATCAGTTGAAGAATGACCCTGAACTGGCGGAAGCGATTGCAGTTCTGAAG
>JANMVA010000350.1:0-2236 GCA_031392195.1 Saprospiraceae bacterium
GACAATGGCAGAACCGCTATTGGACTGTGTGTGCAAAATCATTACGGGCAGAACAGGATTCATCAAAGCGCTTTTAGAAATGCTCCGATGGCCCAGGCTTTCGATAAAGTTGCGGTGACCCGTAACTATAATCAATACTCCGGCTTTTTGTTTTACAGCATATTCTGTGAGCGAATCACTGATGTCCATTCCCTCTTGTGCGAGTGATCTGATGACAAACCGAACGGAGGGAAAATTTGCAACCATCAACTTTTCAATTAAGCTTTTCTCCAGGAATGAATATGACACATCATCACCTATCACATACACAAATTCAATAAATGCTTCTCCGTTGGTGATGAATTCAAGCAAATCCCGGAATGCCTGCCCATCCAATAACTCTTCTGTCATCCCGACTACAATTCTCTTTGGAGGATTAACATCTGCACGGGGAGGAACGATGATCACCGGTTTTGATCCCAGGCGCCCTACTTGTGTCGATACAGAACCGACCAGGCGCTTGATAAACGAACTTTCCGCTCTGGTACTCATGATGATGAGCTTATATTTTTCATCCTCCACCAGGTCTATTAGCTTTGATTGGATGTCACCCGTATCAAAATAAGTCGTTACCGGGACATGCTTTGGGTTGTGGTATTGATCCCACCCCACTTCAATCAGCATCTCATTGAGGTGCTCTTTATTTTTCCGCATCATCTCCAGATCAAATGCGCTCCCGGTGACAGGATCAAATAATGGCTGATGGATATGGGCCACGGTAATCCCCATATCGCAATATGTTGCCATCATCCGCGCATAACGCAACGCATGCATACTCTCAGGGGTAAAGTCAACCGGTACCAGGATATAATCTTTTGGGTTCATTTCAAATAGATTTTTGGTAATGGGCAAAAAAAGTCCGGTGGAGATGAACACCACCGGACGAATTCATTTTTTAGTTTGCTTTGATACGGGCATAATCCTCTTCCAGTAAACCTTTAATGATATCATAGGTAGTGATAATACCAACCACCTCATCATTGTCAACGATAGGTATCGCATGGAAAAGGTTTTCCGAAAAAACCTGAAGCGCGACATTGATCCTGTCTGAGGATTCAAGCGTGGCAAGTCCTTTGGTCATGACCTCTTCAACCGTGTAACTGTGCAAGCGGGAATCTTCGACCAATTTATCCGGTGCAGAAGAATCTACACATTTGACAAACTGGTTATAATCAGTCTTGCTGATCATGCCGACCAGTTTCGTGTGCCTGACGACGAGGATATGGTGCACTTTGTGCTTATCAAAGATTTCCTTGACAGCGGTCATCCGGTCCAATGGGGACACCGTAATGAGCTTTCGCGTCATCAAAGTGGAAACAGGTTCAGTGAAATTCATTTTTCTATTTATTTATAAAGCGTGGGAATATATATTTTTCATTAATGTGCAGCCTGGTGCTGAGCATGCGCATTCGATGTTTTACTTACTTTTTGCTTTTTAGTACTCAGTCGTGGCGTGAATTGGATCCCCATCATCGCACTGAGGAATATCGGTAATGCTAAAGAAGCTAAAGCCGGGTAACCAGCAAAGAGGGCTACGATGACAACAGCCATCATGAGGTAGAAGCGTAAAATAAACGTGGTAAAATCAAGTTGGAAGAATTTCATGGCAGGTAATTTTTTTTTCTGTGATTAAATGACAGCTCAAAACTACCGTCAGGGCAGAAGCCAATGAATGACAGAACTCAGGAAAAATATTGATTGTGGTCAGGGACTTTCCCGAGAGACATATTTTTCACACCATGGTTACTTCAAATCTTGTGTTTACTCTCATTATGCATAGACCGGTCCTTTTTTTCCCCTAACCATGTACTGTTCCAAATTCACCATGTACTAGATGGAGGCTGTAGCCAGAAAGCTACTTTGTAATTTTTGCCTTTCGGAATCGCTTGGAAATGATTAATAGACCTTAAAAGCAACTTTTAATCCATTAAAGTGCAGTCTACCGGTACATTCCGATCCAATTTCCATTTCTAAAAAAGCCATTTATAATGATGAGAATAATAATCCTGCTATTCCTTTGCAGCACCGTACTTCTACACGGGCAGTCAATCACTCAAACCTATTCGGCAGGTGATATATCCACTTCCTTAACAACATACAGTGGAACCTGCAATGGACCTGTAACAACTATAACAATAGGTTTACCCCCAGGTGGCCCATGGAATATAACAGCTATTGATATTACATATGACATGCT